>JAUSOK010000104.1 GCA_030656035.1 Syntrophales bacterium | reverse complement strand
TCAAATTTCTCAAACGGTTCATTACCGATAATGCGCCTCGTCTGAAGATTGAACCTGTACCGGTAACGCAGAAGGAGAAAATCGCCGTGGTCGGCGCCGGTCCGGCCGGACTCACGGCAGCCCGCGATCTGGCTCAGCGCGGTTACAAAGTCACGGTTTTTGAAGAACTCTCCTCGCCGGGCGGCATGCTCCGCTGGGCCATTCCGGCCTACCGCCTCCCCCGGCACATCCTGGACGGCGAAATCGACGACGTGCGCGCCCTGGGAGTTGAGATCAAGTGCAACACGCGCGTCGGCAGAGACATCTCCTTTGAAAAGATCGGCGAGGAATTTAACTATATATATCTCGCGCCGGGCGCGCACAAGAGCCAGAAGATGGGCGTCGAGGGCGAAGACCTGCCGGGCGTCTATGGCGGCGTGGAATTCCTGAGAGATTTCAACAATAACGAAGCAGCCTGGATGAAAGGCGAGAAAAGCCTGGGCGGCAGGGTCGCTGTCATCGGCGGCGGAAACTCGGCCATCGACGCCGCCCGTTGCGCCGCCCGTATCGGCGCCGAGGTGACGATCCTTTACCGGCGGCTGCGTCAGGATATGCCCGCGGCCATCGAGGAAATCGAGGCGGCCGAGCACGAAGGCATCAAGATCGAATATCTCGTCGCGCCCACAAAGGTTGTCGGAACCAATGGAAAAGTCACCGGAATCATGTGTGAACGCATGAAACTGGGCGATTTCGACAGAAGCGGCCGCAAGCGGCCCGTCCCTATCGAAGGCTCCGAATTCACCCTGAGCGTCGATGCTGTCATTGCCGCGATCGGACAGGTTCCTGATCTGTCCTTCGTGCCCAGTAAGAGCGGCGTCAACGTCAATAAATGGGATTGTTTCGACCTGGCTTCAGGCAGCAAATCCCGGACCACCCATGCCAGATTCTACGCCGGCGGAGACGCCGTCACCGGGCCCGATACCGTGATCGGCGCCATTGCCGCCGGCCATCAGGCGGCCATCGACATCGATGCGGCCATCCGTGTGCACAACGGCGAAACGGCCTATGAGGCGCCCCCCGAAGAGAAGATCGATATCCCCCTGATCCTCGACGAAGAATCGTTGGAAGCCCCGCAGACCAGGATGCCGGAACTGGACGGCAGATCAAGAAAGCTGAGCTTCGTGGAAGTGGAACTGGGATTCACGCGGGAAGACGCGATCAAAGAAGCTGTGCGCTGCCTGCGTTGCGACGCTGAAGTTTAAGGAAAGGAGATTATGATGGATAAAAAGATAACATTGACGATTGACGGGCTCGAATTAGAAGCCCATCCCGGGCAGACGATTCTGGAGGTCGCCAAAGAAAACGGGATTTTTATTCCAACCCTCTGCCATTACGCAAAAACAACGAATGTCGGGGCTTGCAGGGTTTGTATGGTAGAAGTCAAAGGCGCCAGGTCCCTGGTCGCTTCCTGTTGCATGCCGATCAGCCCGGGCATGGAGGTCAA
>JAUSOK010000103.1 GCA_030656035.1 Syntrophales bacterium | reverse complement strand
TGCGGTCAATCGTAACGGTAAATTCCAGACTGTCCGTCTGGCATCGGTTTGTGCAATAGCGATGGACACCCGTAAAGGCAGCCACATATGCGTCCTTTCCGTCTTTTTCTCCGGTCAGACAAAGTTCCGCTTCCAGATGCCAGTATGTCGTAATGATCTGGGCATCCAGGAGGAATCTTACGATCTGCTTTGGTGAGAGCAACAGGAATGAGGTGTCCAGATATTTGCCGACAGATTTTACAGTACCTGCCGGAAGCCTTGTTGCGTCCGCTTTTTCCAAGGTGGAAAAATACCGGTTGTTGATGACCACTCTTTTATTTACCTTGTCTTTTCCCAGCAGCATCTCGGAGTTGATTCGATAGGCTGCAAGATGTGGAAACATCTCATATGTCCCTTTGTTAATCTCCACGGCTGCGATATTTTGGTTCGCTTCCTCCTGCCAAGTACTTGCAGTCATGTCCTGCCAGGGATTATCATGACGTGATATCCTGATCCTGTCGAGGCATTTCTCATCCTTTTTGCCTTCTGCTTTTCTCGCCGCCTCTGTCGTCATGGGCAAAGCAATCATCAGAACCAGTAGAAACAAACATATGATTTTGCAGTGCGACATGCTCAGAAATCTCCGTGTTTGGTTTCTTATTTTTCCAGCCTGGCAATGCGCAGGTTCATTTCCGCTATCTCTCTTATGAATTGTGCCTTTATCTTTCATCCCTTGGAGAATATTGATCAACAACTAAAACATACAATATTTTTAAGAATATTGCTTTAAAAAGTACAGTCAATAAGGGTTACCTTTCGAAAGAGTTGATTTCAGTCAGAATTACCGTATGCTATGTTACAGGAAGGACTGCTCAAAAAATCCGATGGCTGATTTTCAAAATTGCAAAAACAACGGAAATGCTGACTATACCTACAACTAAACAGAATCAGAGAACAAGAAAATTATAGATTACCAACAAAACATGCGATAGCCACTTCGCGAACTCTACCATTACCTAACATTTTGAATGAATCGAGCACACAGTAACGGCAGTCTCTCTTTTCATTAATGTTTCAAAAAATAATCAACCGCCTGCGGTTTGCGGGAAAGCGGTATTGGTGTAAAGATACTCCATCTTTTCCTTATGTTTTAACTCTTCGCTCGCCATTTTGGTCAAAAGCTCTTTTACATCACCCGCGGGATAGCTGTCCGCCAGGCTTTTGTAAAAATTATATGCGTTGAGTTCCCTGTTGGCGGCAATGAGGTAGACTTCCGAGCTTTTTATGTTCTTTTTAATATCGGGCTTCTCGATATGCTCAATGATTTTGAAATCGATAGATGTTTCCATCTTCAATATTTCGGAACAGAAGCGGCCTTCCTGGCAGGTTGTCAGAAAATCCTTGTGTTTTGCTTCTTCCTGGGCGATATACTTCAGGGTGCTCTTCGCCTCCTTATCTTCTACCAGATTGTAGAGGTTCATATAAAAATCATATGCCTCTTGTTCCTTGTCAATGGCCATATTAATTACTGAACTTAGCGTATTTCCCATTTCTCCATTCCTCCCGTACAATTCTTAAAATATTTTCCCTATTTATAAAACCGGTCCGTTCTATTTTACGGCATGAAGACCCCTTGGCCATTCGCCCTTCCGCCTGCATGACCTTATTTTTCACCGACCCAGGGCCGCGTGTTGTCCAGAAGATAATCGTCCATATGGTCGACCATGCAGTCGGGACACAGGTGAACGAGCATCATGCCGGCAATCTGCCGGACGATCAGCAACCTCGCCGCACCCTGACCGCATGTGAAACATCGGTCGGAGAGATCCTTCTCGTGAAATTGATAAGACTTTTCATCGTAGTATTTCATGGCTGCTCTCATGAATGATGACCCGCAACGGCATGATCCTTTTTTTGGAAAACCCTCTTCTGATTGAAAAACGATCTGTATCGACGCCGGTTCGGCACCCTGCATGACGCCTGCTTCTATCATGGATAAAGACGGAAAGTCATCGAACCGGAACCCATGAAAGCTTCTCCCAAGGACCGGGCGACAAGTGAAGCCCCCCGCCTGCAAGGCGGGGCTTGCGGGCTGCGCTCCCGGTCACGCCCGGTCCCCTCAGAACTGCCGGATAGGAGTTGCGGAATGATCCATCGTTTGCTCCGACCGCATGTGTGTAAGAAACTTCAGCAGAAATGTTGATCCTTGACCCTCCGTCGACGCAACCGCGATCTCACCACCATGCAATTCCATGATTCTCTTACAGAAGGTCAGTCCGAGTCCTGACCCTCTCTGGCGCTCTTCTTTTCCTTTCACCCGAAAAAACGGTTCGAAAATAAAAGGAAGCTTGTCCGCAGGAATCCCCGTTCCCGTATCGGATATGCGGACCGTGACATAGTAATCGTCGCTGGATGCCGTAAGGGTGATTCTGCCGTTCTCCGGGGTATATTTTGTTGCATTTCCGATGATATTGGTAAAGACTCGGAGCAGACCTTCCTGATCCCCGAAGATTTCCGGAAGTTGATCCGGCAGATCCGTCTTGAGCAGAATGCCCTTCTCCTCGCAGATGGGGGCCATTTCCTCCGTGCTTCGCCCGATCAATTGAAGCAGGTTCAAGGGTTCCTTCTTCCACGCGAAGCTGCCCTCCCCGATCCGGCTGATGTCAAGCCAGTGCTCGACCAGGGTCTCGAGACTCTGTATGCGGGCTCCGCACCTCTCGATGATCTCCGTCATGTCCCGGTCGAGTCGATCGCCGGCAACGGCCTTGAGCGCTTCGATGTACTGACGGATAACGACCAGGGGGGAACGCATTTCGTGGCTCACGAAGGTGATAAAACTCTTTTCCATCCGTTCCTTCTCTTCTCGCAACCGCCTTGTCTCGATTTTCAGGTTGCGATGCTCGACCGCCCGCCGGACGACCGCCCGCAACTGATCGGGGCTAAAGGGCTTCGGGAGATAATCGTAGGTCCCCTTCTGGATGGCCTCCACCGCCGAGACAATCGTCGCGTAGCCCGTGATCATGACAAGGACCATATCCGGCACATCCCGGGAGAGGATCTCGATGATTTCCATCCCCGAGATTCCCGGCATCTTGAGATCGATCAACGCAATGTCCGGTTTAGCATCCCGGGCGATCTTGATCCCCTCGTCTCCCTCCTCCGCATCCAGTACGGCATAGCCGGATTTTTCCAGCGCCTGCCGGCACCCGTCCCGGATGGATGGTTCGTCATCGATGATCAGAACAAGAGGGGTCGGCGTGTTCATCATGACATCTTCTTTCCACCCAATTCCCGAGCGATGTACCCGAGCAGATCCTCCGCCTTCACGGGCTTTTGCAGAACCGCGTTGACCTTGGGAAATTCCGGTGGCGGCTCAAATGAATTGTAAGGCCCCTGAAGGTCCACGGCGCTCAGCATGAACAGCGGGGTATCCTTCCCGGTATCCATGGCACGGATCTTGGAGAGGACGGAAAACCCTTCCCCCCACGTTTCCATCATCATATCGATAATGGCCAGATCGGGGGCTACGGATTTCCACATCTCCACGCCGGTCTTTCCGTCTTCCGCCAGGAACACCTCATACCCCCCCTTCTCGAGAATCAGCTTCGTCGCAAAAAGGAAATCTTTGTCATCGTCAATCAGAAGAATTCTTTTCTTTGCGGTCATGGCTTATCACCTCCATCGTTTTTTTGGATGCCCCCGCACCCCCGCAGAAGATATTGGACAGCGAATCGTGGAATCGAATCCCCAGCGCCGCTGCCTTGCCCGTCGGGACGTCCCGTGACGGGAAACCGGATACGGAAAGGTACTAACCTACAGGAGCAAGGATGATGCCAGATTTCAATATGTTGATTTATCTAAGATATTAACTCACAAACGGGTGGCAGGCAACCCTCCGCGGGGTAAAACTCCCCATAAACGAGGAAGATAACCCCGGGCAAAGGCAGACGGCTCATTGCGGGGGCTCCACCGTGATACCATAATTGCGCATCTTGATCCTCAGCGTCTTCCGGTCGATGCCGAGGAATTTTGCCGTCGTATTGATCTGAAATTGAAAATGGCGCAGGGCCTTGATGATATGCTTCTTTTCCACATCGATCAGGGTCATTCTGCCCGAGGAGGTGTCCACGACCGGGGCTTTGGCCCCAGCGCTTTGTCCGTAATAGAAGACCTCCGAAGGGTTGACGACTTCCTGATCGCACAGGACGCAGAGACGTTCGACGGTATTCTTCAGCTCGCGGACGTTTCCGGGCCATCGATAGGAGACGAGGGATTTCTTCGCCTCCTCGGAGAGGCGGCGCACCCTGCTTTCGTGCTTTGCGACATACACATCCAAGTAATGCTGGGCGATGGGCATGATATCCGCCTTGTGTTCCCGCAGGGGTCTGATATGGATTGGAATGATGGAGATTCGGTAGAACAGATCCTCCCGGAACCGGCCGGCCTCGATTTCCGTTCGGACATCCCTGTTGGATGCCGCAATCAGGCGAACATCCACCTTCTCGGGCGCCGATTTACCGACCCGGGGGACCTCCTGTTCCTGGATCACTCGCAGCAGTTTCGCCTGGATGTTGAGGCTGATGTTGGAGATCTCATCAAGGAAGAGGGTTCCCCGGTCGGCCATCTGAAACCGGCCCTCCCGGGACTCGGTCGCCCCGCTGAATGCCCCCTTCACATGGCCGAAGAGTTCGCTCTCCATGAGGTTTTCGACCAGGGACGAGCAATCCACCGGGACGAAAGGTCTATCCGCCCTGCGGCTCAGGTTGTGGATGGTGCGGGCGACAAGCTCTTTTCCGGTTCCGCTCTCCCCCGTGATGAGGACGGTGCTGTCCGTCGGCGCGATCCGCCTCACCGACTCCTTGAGCTCCTTCGTGTAGTCGCTGCTTCCGACCAGCATCGGGATCTCTTTTTCCGGAAGATCCGCGTCTTTCCTTTCCAGGGCCCTTTCGATGGCGCCCTGCAGTTCAGAGGCGGAATAGGGCTTCATGAGAAAATCAAAGGCGCCCTGCCGCATTGCCTCGACCGCCAGCGGCACGGTTCCGTGACCGGTGATGATGATGACCTTTGCCGATATGCCTCTTTCGCCTTTGAGTCTTTTGAGGATCTCCATCCCATCCATCCGGGGCATCCGGATATCCAGCAGAATGACGTCATAGACATCCCGGAGGGCCATCTCCAGCCCCCGGAGGGCATCCCCCGTGCTTTCCACCTGATAGCCTTTCCGGGAAAGGACCTGGCAGCATCCGTCCCGGATGACCTCCTCGTCGTCGATGATGAGAATCCGCTTGTTTTTCTTCGTCATGGTTACGGTATTCCTTCCGTCAGACCGCCGGGAAATCCCTGCTCGCCCCTTTGCCGCTGTCCCCGGCCGCACAGGAAGGCAGGACAACGATGATCGTGGTGCCTTTGCCGGGCGCACTGTCCGCGTCGATGAAGCCTTTGTGCCTCTTGATCACCCCGTACGCAATGGAGAGCCCCAGACCTGTGCCCTGGCCCGGGCCTTTCGTCGTAAAGAAGGGCTCAAAGATATGGGGAAGGTGCGCCTGGTCGATCCCTTTTCCGGTATCCGTGATGAGCACCTTGACCCTGTCGACGTAGGACGAGGTCGTGATCCGGAGCCTGCCGCCCTTCTCCTTCATGGCGTCGGCGGCATTGATGAACAGATTGAGGAACACCTCCTCCAGGCGGGAAGGATCGCCGTTCACATCGGGTAGGTTCTCCGCAAAACAGGTTTCGACCTCGATGCCGTGGAAGATCGCCTGATCCTTGACCAGGTTCAGGGCCGCCGTTAAGAGTTTGTTGATCTGCAGATGAAGCATGTCGCCCGTCGGCGTTCGGGC
>JAUSOK010000116.1 GCA_030656035.1 Syntrophales bacterium | reverse complement strand
CGCCACCATGGATTCCATGGAGCTCGAAAAAGAACGCGGCATCACCATTGCCTCTGCGGCGACCTTCTGCGAATGGAATGGCTACGAAATCAACATCATCGACACCCCCGGCCATGTGGATTTCACGATCGAAGTGGAGCGGTCGCTGCGGGTGCTGGACGGCGCCATTCTGGTGCTCTGCGCCGTCGGCGGCGTGCAGTCCCAGTCGATTACGGTGGATCAGCAGATGAAACGGTACAACGTCCCGTGTATTGCCTTTATCAACAAATGCGACCGCAGCGGGGCCGACCCTTCCCGCGTCATCGGCCAGCTTCGGTCCAAGCTGGGACACAACGCAGTGGCCCTGCAGATTCCCCTCGGTCTGGAAATGGATCTGCAGGGGATCGTGGATCTGGTCTCCATGAAGGCCGTCTACTTTGACGGTGACAACGGCGAAATCATCCGCATGGAAGATATTCCTGAAAATTTCATTGCCCTGGCAAAGACGAAGCGGGAGGAATTGATCGACGCCGCCTCCATGTTTTCCGATGAACTGACCGAGGCGATCCTCGAAGAACGGGAGATCCCCGAGCGCCTGATTCTCGATGCCGTCCGCAAAGGAACGCTGAAACGATTACTGACGCCCGTTTTCGTGGGATCGGCTTATAAAAATAAGGGCGTACAGCCCCTGCTCGACGGCGTCAACCGCCTGCTCCCCTGCCCTGCCGACGTTCAGAACGAGGCCCTGGACATGGACAACAACGAGGCGCCGGTCATTCTGGCAGCGGATACTTCCAGGCCGATTGTGGCGCTGGCCTTCAAACTCGAAGACGGCACCTACGGCCAGCTCACGTATATCCGGGTTTATCAGGGAAACATGGCCCGGGGGGCCACGATCATCAACGCCAGGAGCGGGAAGAAGATCAAGGTCGGCCGGGTCGTGCGCATGCATGCCGAGCAGATGGAAGAAATCGACGCCATCCCTGCGGGTTATATCGGCGCCCTCTTCGGCGTCGAATGCGCGTCCGGTGACACCTTTGTTTCGCCCGGAATCAATCTGACGATGACCTCCATGTTCGTGCCGAATCCCGTCATCTCGCTCGCCATTGCACCGAAAGACAACAAGTCCCAGATCAATATGTCCAAGGCGCTGGGCCGCTTCACCAAGGAAGACCCCACCTTCCGGACGCACGTGGATATCGAAACCGGAGAAACGATCATCGAAGGCATGGGCGAACTCCACCTGGAGGTCTATGTCGAACGTATGAAACGTGAATACGCCGCCGAGGTTTCCACGGGCGCCCCGCGCGTCGCCTACCGGGAAACCATTACCCTGCGGGCGGATTTCAACTATACACACAAGAAGCAGACCGGCGGCGCCGGACAGTACGGCCGTGTGGCCGGCTATCTGGAACCGGTCGCGGACGCTGATTTTGTTTTTGAAAACGACGTCAAGGGCGGCAACATCCCTACCCAGTTCATCGCCGCCGTCGAAAAGGGTTTCCGGCAGTGCCTTGCCAAGGGACCCAAGATGGAATTCCCCGTTACGGGGGTTAAG
>JAUSOK010000106.1 GCA_030656035.1 Syntrophales bacterium | reverse complement strand
TGGTTCGGTCTCGGCATGATCGGCGTCGTGGGGTGGTCCGTCGCCATTCCCACGCTCATCGGGACAGCCATCGGGCTCTGGATTGACCGGACTTGGCCCAGTCGTTTTTCCTGGGTGCTGATGCTGCTGATTTTTGGCGTGACGGTTGGCGCCCTCAACGCCTGGCACTGGGTCAGGAAGGCGCAGGAAAACATTATCAGAGACGATAATGAGGATTCGTCGTCGCAGGGAGAGTCTTAGCCTGTCCCTGTTTCGGCAATGGCGTGAAAGGATCGGCGCATGTTTTCTTTATCGACACTTTTAGTCCCCTTCGTCCTCGGCGGCCTGATCGGCTGGGTCTATTTTTCCGGCCTCTGGGAGACGGTGCGCAGGCTTCCCGAAGCGAAGAGCCCGCATGGGCTTGTGCTCCTGAGCTTTGCGGCAAGGACCATTTTTGCCCTGGGCGGGTTTTTCATCCTGGCAGACGGGCAGTGGGAACGCATGGTCGCTGCCGTTGCAGGATTCCTGATCGTTAAGGCGGTTCTGGTCGTCAGCATCGGCAGGAACGCCAAAACTTCTTCGGCAGGAGCATGCTCATGGAAATCGTAGATATCAATCAGATCGGTCCGGACCTGGTCATTTTCTTCGCGTGGCATTTTATCACCATCAACGCCACGCTTGTATATACCTGGATCGTCATGGCCATCCTGGTCATTGGTTCTATCGTGATCACGCGGAATCTGTCATCGGGCCGGAAAATGTCCCGCTGGCAGAACCTCATGGAGGTGATTGTCACCACAATCCGCTCCGAGATCCGGGAAATCGTCAGCGAAGGAGCGGATTCCTATTTTGCCTTTATCGCAACCCTGTTTCTGTTCATCCTCCTGTCGAATATGTTGACCGTTGTCCCCGGTTACGTGGCGCCGACCTCGTCGCTTACGACGACTTCGGCCCTGGCCATTCTGGTCTTCTTCGCCGTTCCGATTTTCGGCATTACGAAACAGGGTCTTATCGAATATCTCAAGGAATATTTTCGCCCGAACTTCATCTTTTTCCCTTTTCACATCATGGGTGAAATATCCAGGACGCTCTCCCTGGCCGTCCGTCTTTTTGGAAACATCATGAGCCATGAAAAGGTGATCGCCATCCTGCTGGCCGTGACGCCTCTGCTTTTCCCTGTCGTCATGCAGGCCCTGGGCCTGCTGATCGGAATACTCCAGGCCTATATTTTTGTGGTGCTGACGATGGTTTACATTGCAGCGGCAACACAGTCGCACGAAGGTGCGGGACATAAACACAAGGGGCACAAAGAAACCTGAAACCAACACACAACGAAGGGAGGAAAAACAAGTTATGGACAGCGTGAGCATTGTAGCAATGGTATCGATTATTACGGCGGGT
>JAUSOK010000090.1 GCA_030656035.1 Syntrophales bacterium | reverse complement strand
CTGGCGACAAACCCGGACAGGCGCCATATTGTGACCAGCCGCGTGGAGCATCCCGCCGTCAAATCGCTGGGAACGGATCTGGTTCGCCAAGGATATCGGGTCACAGAGCTGCCCGTTGATAAAGACGGGCTCCTGGACCTCGATCAGTATGAAAAAAGCCTGACACCCGATACGGCGATTGTCAGCCTCATGTGGGCCAACAACGAAACGGGCGTGCTTTTCCCCGTGGAAAAAGCCGCCGAACTGGCCCATGAACGGGGCATCCTGTTCCACACCGATGCGGTCCAGGCGGTCGGCAAGATACCCATCTCCATGCAGGCGAATCGCATCGATATGCTTTCCCTGTCCGGCCATAAGCTGCACGCCCCCAAGGGGATCGGCGTGCTCTACGTCCGCAGGGGAACGAAATTCTCGCCTTTTCTCATCGGCGGGCACCAGGAGAAGGGGCGCCGCGGCGGCACGGAAAACTCACCCGCCATCATCGGTCTCGGGAGGGCATGCGCGCTGGCGGCGCAGCATATGGAACACGAAAATACGACGGTCAAACAATTGCGGGACAAGCTTGAACAGGAGCTGCTGACCCGCATTCCCAGGAGCCGGGTGAACGGGAATGTTGCAAACCGTCTTCCCAACACCACCAACATCAGCTTCGAGTTCGTCGAGGGGGAAGGCATCCTGCTGCTCATGGACGAACACGGGATCTGCGCCTCCTCGGGTTCGGCCTGCACGTCGGGGTCGCTGCAGCCGTCCCATGTCCTGCGCGCGATGGGCGTTCCGTTCACGATGGCCCACGGTTCGATCCGCTTCAGTTTGAGCATCTACAATACCGAAGCGGAAATCGACTTCGTCATCGAAAAACTGCCCCCCATTATCGAAAGACTGCGCAGCATGTCCCCCTACTGGCAACCGGGCGAACAGGCCTGCGCCCGCGCATAAAGGAGATGGATTCCGATGGATGAAACCTTTGACAGCTCAAAGTGCCGGACGGAGATTGCCGCAGTCCAGCAGCACCGTGAAGAAATACCGGGGATTGTCGATCAACTTGTTTTTTCATGCGGCCGTGCGGATTGCTTCGACCATGTCGGCCCGGAACCGATTCCCTCGCGCGCGGCGGTCGTCGATATCCTCAAAAGGATCAGGCGCATCCTCTATCCGGGTTACTTCATTCCCACGCGCGTCGATCAGGTCAATGTAAAATACTACTTCGGCCAGGAAACGACGGCGCTGTTTGAAACGCTTTCCGAACAGATCGCGCTGGCAATCCGGCATGACTGCATCCGCCACGGCCATGCCTGCACGCAGTGCGAAGAACGGGGCCAGCAGACGGCAATTGATTTTTTACGGTATCTGCCGGAATTGCGAAGCCTGCTGGCGACGGATGTCCGGGCGGCCTATGAGGGGGATCCGGCGGCGAAGAGCTACGACGAGATCATCTTCAGCTATCCGGGGCTTTTCGCCATTACGGCTTACCGCATCGCGCACCGGCTCCATCATCAGGACGTTCCCATGATTCCGCGCATCATGACGGAATACGCCCACAGCCGCACGGGAATCGATATCCACCCCGGTGCGCATATCGGGGAGAGTTTCTTCATCGATCACGGGACGGGTGTTGTCATCGGGGAAACGACGCAGATCGGCAAACGCGTACGGCTCTACCAAGGCGTGACGCTGGGGGCCCTGTCCCTGAGCCGCGAAGAATGCGAAAGCCTGCGCAACCAGAAGCGCCACCCGACCATCGAGGACGACGTCATT
>JAUSOK010000077.1 GCA_030656035.1 Syntrophales bacterium | reverse complement strand
GATGAGCCGGCGATGGGCCGGCGAGCGGATGTCGTTGTAAGCGGCCACGTCGGCGTCCGCCCCGGGAAAATGGACGTCGCGCAAGGCGTCGTGGATGTGGATCAAGTTGCGTTTTTCGCAGAATGTCTCGGGGATGGGACTTGTGACATAGCGCGTGTAATCGTTGAGCACGCGCATGACAATCCGCCGCAGTGTTTTTTGATGCAGGCCCTCCGTTTCCGAATAAACGGGAACGACGCGCCTGAAATGCAGCAGGTCCGTATCGTCATCATCGAGGATTTCGTAGTCCGGATGGATCATATCCTTGCCGGCCTTGAAGAGGCGGACCTCGCCCGTCAGGATCACCTGGAGCCCCGGCTTGAAGGTGTTTTTCAGATAGGTCAGGTTCCCCATGAACCATTTGGCCGTGAGCGTCCCGCTGCCGTCATCGACAGCGACTTCAAATGCCCTGCGCCGCTGATAGGGCCTGACCTGGGCGTTAACGATCGTGCCGACCACGGTTTCCCTGACCCCGATTCGCGCCTGGACAATTTTCTGCACGATCCGCCGGTCTTCGTAACGTCTCGGGAGAAAATAAAGGATATCCTCAATGGTCTTGACTCCTTTTCTGGCCAGCAATTGCGCAATCCTGGGTCCCACGCCCTTGATGAACTGTACATCACCGGATAGTTTGGCGATGGCCTGCCTGATGTCCTGCATGCGTTCCGCCGCGGCCTGTTCATGCCTGTCCATCGAGACAGCAAAGGCGCCCTCCAGCACATGCCGGAGTTCCTTCGTGGAAAGAAGGGCCTGATGAATAATATCTTTCTTTTGTTCATGGGTTAGAGCGTCATAGCCCATGAAAAGGCACCGTGTCTGATCCACGAGAAGCCCGATGTCCATGCCCGTAAGCGTATCGGCCTCAGTAGACGGCACGGTTTGCAGCAGTTTCTCCAGAAGGTTGGATAGGGTCGCTTCCAGCTCTTTGACGAGGTGCAGATGTTTATAACCCTCACGTGAGGAGAACAGCAACGGTTGTTCGATTTTTGTCAGGATGTCGATCAAGCGGTCCAAAGCGTTCCGGTCCTCATAAATATAATAATTTCAAATATAATCCCTTATATTCGCTAACAAATCAAAGGCAATTAAGCAAGGGAAATTTGGGGACACGACTGCATCAAGCCCCCTCCTCCAAGCATCCGGACGTTTTTTGAAATTCCATGCTTCGTGGCGCCGCCGCAGAAGCAGGACGTTTTTTACGAAGTCGTCATAAATCAGGATTTGACATTTGCAGGCCGTTGCGCTTAGAATGACGACCGTTCATGGTTTTCTTAAGTAGCCGCCGAATTGTTGCCATTACATATCTATCTATTTATATTCACGGGAGTTATTATGAGTGAACACGCTACCTACAAAGGCGCCGGGGTCGATATCGACAAGGCGAATTTTTTTGTCGAAAAAATCAAACCCCTCATTAAAACTACTGCCCGCAAGGAGGTCATGAGCGGGATCGGCGGCTTTGGCGCGCTGTTTCGGCTGGGCGTGGAGAAATTCAAGAATCCGATCCTCGTGTCCTCCACCGACGGCGTGGGAACAAAGCTTAAAGTGGCCCAGAGCATGGGCAGGCACGATACCGTCGGCATCGACCTCGTGGCCATGTCCGTCAATGACGTGATCGTGCAGGGCGCAGAGCCGCTGTTCTTTCTGGATTATATCGCCACCGGGAAGATTGGCCTCGAACAGAGCGTGCAGATCATTGCGGGCATCGTGCGCGGATGCCAGGAGGCCGGCTGCGCCCTGATCGGCGGCGAAACCGCGGAAATGCCCGGATTCTATGCTGAGAACGAATACGATCTGGCCGGCTTCTGCGTCGGCGTCGTGGAGGCGGACAGACTCATCGACGGCGCCGCCATCAGCGTGGGCGACCGGATCATCGGCCTTGCCTCGAGCGGTCTGCACAGCAACGGATTTTCCCTTGCCAGAAAAGTCCTTTTCGACGACGGCCGGCTCAATGTTCATGATGCGGTTTCCGGTCTGGACGAATCCATCGGGACGGCGCTGCTGCGACCGACGAAAATTTATGTCAAATCCCTGCTGAAACTGTTCAAAAGCTTCAACATCAAGGGACTGGTTCATGTCACAGGCGGGGGTTTTCTCGATAATATCCCGCGCATCCTTCCCACACCCTGCTGCGCGGTCATCCGGAAAGACGCATGGAAGATCCCGTCCATCTTTCATGTCATCCGGGAAATGGGGCGGATCGAGGAGCGGGAAATGTTCCGTGTTTTCAACATGGGCATCGGCATGATTGTCATCGTCTCTGAAAAAGAGGCCCCGGATGTCATGGAACACCTTGAAATCCTGGGTGAAAAGGCCTATATTCTGGGCAATATCGAAAAGAGCGGGGCCGACAAGCCCCAGGTGATGTTGATATGAACGCGTTCAAAAGGCTCAAGCTTGGCGTCCTCGCATCAGGCAGCGGTTCCAATCTGCAATCCATTATCGACCGGATTGAAGCCGGCGCTTTGAATGCCGAAATCAGCGTGACGATCAGCAACAAGCCCGATGCCTACGCCTTGGTGCGGTGCGAGAAGCATGGCATCCCGGCGGTCGTGATCCGGCATCAGGACTTCCGGACGCGCGAGGATTTCGACCGGCGCATGATTGGCGTCCTGCAGGCCCATGCGGTGGAGCTGGTGGTCATGGCCGGTTTCATGAGGGTGCTGACCCCGGTGTTTCTGAAAGCCTTTCCGATGCGAATCATGAATATCCACCCGGCGCTGCTGCCCGCCTTTCCCGGCACGCATGTGCAGCAGCAGGCGATTGACTATGGCGTGAAATTCTCGGGATGTACGGTTCATTTTGCCGATGAGGGCGTCGACACGGGGCCCGTCATCATTCAGGCCGTTGTGCCCGTGCTCCCGCAGGACACGGCCGACACCCTGGCAGCGAGAATTCTCAGGGAAGAACACCGGATTTACCCGCAGGCCATTCAGTTTTATGCCGAAGGAAGGCTCCTCTTTTCCGGACGCAGGGTCATTGTTCAGGACTGTCCGGCCATGCCGGAGCAGGCGGTTCACAACCCCCCCTTGAGCGGCTTTTGAAAGGAGAAGGCACTATGAATCAGAACAGCACCTATGATTTTACGATTCAGAGCCTGGGTGAATGCACCATCGATTCACCGTTGAATGTCAGCTATTATACAACCGATACCCGCAGGGTCCTCTTTAATATTGATCTTCATCATTATGCGGACTTAAAAGCGCCGGACGGCCTGCCGCTGTCGATTGAAATTGCCGGACCGCGCGCGAAGATTTTTTTTGATCCGGCCAAGACGAAAGCCGCGATTGTCACCTGCGGCGGGCTTTGTCCCGGGATCAACGATGTGATCCGCGCCGTGGTGATGGAACTTTATCACCGCTACGGGGTTCAAAACATTATCGGCATCAAATACGGTTTTCAGGGCCTGATCCCGAAATACAGGCACGAGGTCGTCCAATTGTTGCCGGAAGTTGTGAAAGACATCCATGCCATCGGCGGGAGCATTCTTTCCTCATCGCGGGGCAGACAGGATATCGGAGAGATGGTAAACGCCCTGAAACGCATGAATATCGACATCCTGTTCTGCATCGGCGGGGACGGGACCATGCGGGCCGTTGAATATATCACAGACGAAATCACAGGAAGAAACCTCAACATCAGCGTCATCGGCATCCCCAAGACCATCGACAATGATCTGAACCTGATCCAGAAGACCTTCGGTTACGACACGGCCATTTCCGAGGCGGTCAAGGCCATCGAATGCGCTCACGTGGAGGCGAAAGGCGCACCCATGGGCGTTGGGCTCGTCAAGATCATGGGCCGCCAGTCCGGCCACATCGCCACAGGCGCGGCCCTGGCCCTGAGCGATGTCAATTTTGTCCTGATTCCGGAAGTTCCCTTTGACCTGGAAGGAGACAATGGCTTCCTTAAAGTTTTGGAACGCCGCCTTCTGCTGCGGAATCATTGCGTGATCCTTATCGCCGAGGGCGCCGGACAGGAATTGATGCACCATGAAGACGGACCCGTCGAAACGGATGCATCAGGAAACCTCCGGCTGCATGATATCGGACCTTTTCTGAAAGCCCGGATTGAGGATTATTTCAAGCAGAAAGCAATGGAAATCAATCTTAAATACATCGATCCAAGCTATACGATCCGCAGCGTTCCCGCCAATGCCAGCGACAGCATCTACTGCGGCGCGTTGGGACAGTACGCCGTACACGCCGGCATGGCCGGGAAAACGGGCATGCTCGTGGGGCTCATGAAGGATGAATATGTGCACCTGCCGCTGAAAATAATTGCTTCCGGAGCGAAGGTCAACCCGGAGGGGAATGTCTGGATGCGCGTGCTGGAGTCCACGGGACAGCCGCCTTCCATGAAAAACTGAGATATTTTATGACGAGGGCGCAAAAAAGACTTGCATATTTAGTTCTTATGGTTTAGAAGCCCACGCAATCTATGTTGAGGAGTTGTCTGATGTCCAGAATCTGTGAAATATGCGGCAAGAAGCCCGTCATGGGCAATAATGTCAGTCATGCCAATAACAAAACCAGAAAAGTATGGTTTCCCAATCTGCAGAAAGTGCGCTGCGTGGATGAGAAAACGAAGGCTGCCAAGCGCGTGAAGGTTTGCACACGCTGCATCCGCTCGGGTTTTGTCAAGAAAGCCCTATAGGGCAGTTTCAGAAGGATTGGACCCCGGTTGTTTTCAGACCGGGGCATAGAATCATATCAATATCAGTCACCAGATTCATTCCGGAACAACCTTCGAAAATCGGTCCTGCAAAGATCCCATGACCACCTTCCCCGATGTTTTTTCAGCTCTTTTTCTGCAAACCGGGCTCGATAATCATTTTTTTCAGGTCGTTGATGCGGATCTGAAAGGTGCCGAACTTCGTTCGTCCGTAGGCCTTTTTGTCTTTACCGATGATCAATTCAATGCTGCTTCCGTCAAGCATTTTTACCTGCCCGTATAATTTCTCTGCATGCCGGCGAAAAACGACTTCCTGGATATTTTCAAAGGTCACCGTGTAAGTTCCCTCCCCTATTCTGCCCTGCAGAACTGTGCTGCCTTCGATGCTGACATCCGTGCATTCCGTCGCCACGTCCATCTGATCAACAAAGGTCGCCTTGAATTTTTTTTCCGGAACAGGGATTTTATCTGCCGGCATCCCGCCCTGTGACCCCATGCCCAACAGAAGTGGCAGGCATAAGATCATCAGAAGATAAGTAAAATTCCGTTTCATAAGGCCTCCCGAAAATGAATCTCTTTTGACTGTTTTCCTGATATGTTTTGTTTTTTTGAGTAGCATTTAATGATAAAAGGATCAAGTATTTATTATGAGGACTTCAATTCTCTGCTTGACACAGGAGCCCATATTTGCAAAATGATGCACACTAAATTGTTAACCGGAAAGCTGAAAATATTCGTGAGTGAGACAACGCTGCCCCTGACACAATGGAAGACGGCGGAACCGAGTCAAGCCGTTCAAGATAACCTGATCAAGGAGCTTGGCATCCATCCGATCTTGTCCCGGATTCTGGCCGGTCGGGATATACTGAATCCCGATGACGCCAAACGCTATCTGTCTCCTTCTCTCGGGGACCTTCATAATCCCTTCCTATTGAAGGGCATGCACAAGGCCGTGGAAAGGGTCATCAGAGCCATTCATAACCAGGAAAGAATCACTGTTTATGGTGATTACGATGCCGACGGAATCACCTCTGTCGCCGTCCTGGTAAAATTTCTCAAGCAGCTCCATCCTGCTGTGGACTATTACATTCCGGACCGGATTCTGGAAGGATATGGGCTTAACCAGATCGCTGTGGACAGGATCAGACAGGGCGGCAGCCGTCTGATCATCACCACGGACTGCGGCATTTCCGATTATGAAGCCGTCAGTTATGCCAGGGCTATGGGCCTGGATACCGTCATTCTGGATCACCATGAAGTTCCCGCTACGATCCCCGACGCCGTGGCCATTGTCAATCCGAATCAGTCCGACTGCTCTTTCCCTTTCAAGTATCTGGCCGCAGTGGGAATCGCCTTCAATTTCCTGATTGCACTCAGGAGCCTGCTCCGCAAGGAGGGCTTCTGGGCGGAGAGAAAGTATCCGAATCTCAGGGAATATCTGGATCTGGTCGCAATCGGCACAATCGGCGATATTTCACCGATGGTGGACGAGAACCGTATTTTTACGAAAGTCGGCCTGGAGCTGATTACGGAAAACAGGCGGATCGGCATGGCGGCATTGAAGGAAATCTGTGGCATTGAGAATCAAGTCATCGATTCCGGCAAGGCGTCTTTCTGCCTGGTCCCGCGGATCAACGCGGCGGGGCGCATCGGTTCGCCGCTCGATGCCGTCCGGCTGCTGTTGACAGACAATATCGAGGAAGCCCGGGACCTGGCTAAAAAACTGGATATGTGCAACCGTAAGCGACAGGCCATGGAAAAGATAATTTTTCATGAAATCACGGCAAGCATTCAAGAAAAATCCGACATCCATAAAAAGAGCGTGCTGGTCTTTGCTTCACCGAAATGGCATCCCGGCGTCATCGGGATTGTGGCCTCCCGTCTCGCTGACAGATACTGCCGCCCCGCCATTCTGATCAGCCTGAAGGATGGGATTGGAAAAGGTTCCGGCAGGAGTGTATCCGCTTTTAATATCTACGAAGGACTGAAAAAATGTGATTCACGCCTGCTGACGTACGGAGGGCACCGCTTTGCCGCAGGAATCTCCATCAAAGAAGAAGAAATACAAGCCTTCACCGATCAGCTGGATGCCATCATCAAGGAGGAGGCGACACTGGTCGATTTTGTTTCCCATACCCAGATCGACGCTTATTGTCAGCTCAGCGACGTGACTCATGCCCTGTTGTCGGAACTGGATAAGCTGGCGCCCTACGGCAGCCAGAATCCCGAACCGGTGCTTTGCGCCCGCAATGTCAATGTCAGCGCGTCCTCCATCGTCGGCAACAATCATCTTCGCATGAGAGTCAACGGGGATGGTGTTTCCTGGAATTCCATCTGGTTCAGTAAGGGGCATTTTCTTAACACCCTCTCCGCCCCCCATCTGGATATTGCCTTTACACCCCAGATCAACAGCTACAACGGATCCTCCGATATTCAGCTCAAGATGAAGGATATTTCCGTCCAGACGCTCATGACGATATAAAAGAGACAAAAAAACCGGCGGGGGAATCTCCCCCCCGCCGGCACTCGTCGATGGCATTCTGTCGGGCTGATATTTTCAGTTGATCCAGTTCTTGACCGCTTCCATGACCGGAGAGGTGAACAGCGCGATATACAGCGTATAGAGTGCAAATGCTCCGGCAACTTCGGTGGCGTAAATCTTCTGGAATTTATTTTTCAGCGAGATCATGATCAGGCCGCCGATGATCAGGCACCCGAGCTGGAAGTAGGGAAAGCTCTCGCCGCCCCCCATTGCATATTCGGCAAAACTGAAACCTGCCGTCATGAGAATCACGAACCCGACCATTAAAATGGTTGCTAAAGTCTTGTTCATGTCTATCGCCCCCCCTCTGTGTATCGTTGATTAACGGTTCTCTTTAGCCTGTTAATATGAAAATACCGTGCCAGTTTGGAGGCGCTTGCTGTGATATTTATATCTTATTGATAATAAAGACTAATTTGATGTTCACCCCCTGGCTTCAGATCAGGGGGACGGTTTTATGTCCCGGCGCTTGAAAGAAACGTGAAAATGCATTTGAAACAATCGTTCAGCGGCTTAAGCCGTGGACTTCACGAAATAACCCTTGCAATATATCAATAATTGATATAGGATAAAAAACATGACATGGACAGTGGAGATCGTTCGGAGGGCATTGAAACAGGTTGACCGCCTGCCGACAACGGCAAGGGAAAGTTTGATAGACCTTATCAGAGACATGGAACTTCATGGACCCGTAAGAGGAAACTGGCCGAACTATAGCCGGTTAAGCGAAGACCGTCACCATTGCCACATAAAGAAGGGGAAGCCTACTTACGTGGCAATATGGGAGGTCGCAGACAAGGAAATAAGACTGATCGAGGTAACATATGCAGGCACACACGAAAAAGCACCCTATTGAGACCATTGAACTGAGGTTCATTGGGCCGATTGTGAACATGGCGAAGGCCGTTGAAACCTTGAAGCCCCTAGGATTTGTGGACAGGTCCGATTCTTTCCCGTGGCGGGAAGCCTTTCCCGAATACAAGGATGAAGATTTGCCGGGGGTTTGCCTGCGCGGATCGAGACACAAGGAAGGGATCACGCAGAAACAGTTATCCGAACTTACCGGCATCCCGCAGCGCCACATTTCCATGATGGAAACCGGCAAGCGTCCAATCGGAAAGGAACTGGCGAAGCGTCTGGGCAATGCCCTGAACATCGGTTATAAGGTGTTTCTGTAGAAGAGCACCAGGGGGATAGGCCGATCACCGGAAACGGGAACCTCACCCGCTGCCCCCTAATTTTACCATGGAAGGGGCCACACCGCAGTCCCCAATCTGTCAAGCCACCATACCCGGCGAGGTCCTGGTTAGAGTCCTCAAATTAGGGAAAACACGCCATTGGACTATTCTGAGGTTTGCTGATAGCCGGCTGAAACATGCAATTTGGGGAGGGGGATTTTTCTGCTGATCGGGTGTGTGGGCTCCTTCCTGTACTACACAAATCGGCAGCCTCGATGAAAATGCGGTGTTTCAATCATAAGCGTGATATGGATGACCTAGATGTTTACGGATGGATGAAAAGGTGGGTTTGCGGAAACGTGGGTCATGGCGGTGCCCGTTGTTCTTGAGATCATCGATCATACTTTGATATATTGAGTTACCGGATTAATAATATTCATTTATTCTACTTGTTGGGATTATATTCTGATGGACGAGCTTATCGATATTCAGTGGCCTGTCTCAATAAAATATTTAGCAGAAATATGGGGATTGTCCAGAGAAAGTATCGAAAGCATTAAAAATAAATTAGGGAGCCAGTTTATTGAAGGAATTGATTATAAATGGTCATTGAAACGTGGTTCCCCAAAGTTCATTGTTTTATTTAAAGAAGGAGCGATAAAAATTGCGAAAAAACTACCAAATGAAAAAGCTGCTAATTTCCTTGTTAAAGAGGGGATCGAGAAGAAACATAAAATCACCCCCGAATCTCACTATATAGAAATTATTATAGAATCTATTAGAAACCTAACTCCTGCAATTAAACAATATTCTGTTGATAGATACAGAATAGATCTATATTTACCTGACTTAAAATTGGCTATTGAATGTGATGAGCAAGGTCATAAAAATTACAATATTTTTCGTCATGAATTGAGACAGAAAGAACTTGAACAAAAGATGAATTGTCAATTTATAAGATTTGATCCACATAAAGAAGATTTTAATATAGGAGTTGTTATAAACAAAATATTTTTGATTATATTACAAGATAAACTAAAATAACACGATTTATTTCATGTGTATATCTGTGTTTATGATGGAGGCTTCTTTTATGGACAATATAAAGAGATTAATTATTGTTGGTTATTGTCTGGCAGTTTTATTTTCAGTATTATTTGTACCTTGGAAAGTTGTTTTTGTTAAGCAGACTGAGACCGGGGTTTTAGTAAATATAAACTCTGGCTCTGGGTATTCATTTATATTTTCACCACTGCCGAGTTTTTCCGTTATTGATTACGGTTTAGTCACATTGGAATTGATTGCGATAACAGCCATAGCTACAATATTTTATGTGCTGTCTAATCTGAAACAGGTGAAAGTCGCTCTTGAAAAAAAAGGCTGGACCTTTGGTAAAGAATGATTGCTTGTTATTGGCCATTTTACTATTGGAGGGGGAGAGATGACCACAGAAGAACGGATAGAAAAATTGGAAACGGGGTTGAATCAAGAGAGACGCATAAACCGATGGCTTTTAATGGGGCTTTGCTTGATAGTCGGAGGATGGTTTTCTTTTTCCTTCGTACAAACCCAGAGTGCAGAAGCTACGGACCCGGGAACTAAAATAATCCGGGCAAAGGCGTTTATAGTAGAAGACGAGCAGGGGAAAAACCGTGCTGTTATGACCGTAGGTAAAGACGGCACTGGTCTATTCTTGTACGACGAGCAGGGGAAACCCGGTGCTGGTATGAGCATAGGTAAAGACGGCACATGGATAGGTCTAAACGACAAACAGGGGAAACGGCGTGCTTTTATATCCGTTGCCAAAGACGGCCCGGGAATAGACCTGTACGATGAGCAGGGGAAACGCCGTGCTGTTATGGCCGTAGTCAAACGCGGCCCTGCGATAAGCCTTCATGATGACCGGGGAGGAACCCGTGCTTTTATATCCGTTGCCAAAGACGGCCCGGGAATAGACCTGAACGACGACCAGGGGAAGACCCGTGCTGCTCTGGCCGTAGGCAAAGAAGGCCCAGGGATAGACCTGTACGACGACCGTGGGGAAGCCCGTGCTACAATGGCCGTAGGCAAAGAAGGCCCTGCGATATGCCTGTACGACACGCGGGGAAAGGCAACTTGGACTGCGCAATAGAAACCTGAAACCCAAGAGAAGCACGAAGCTGCCCGCTCACATAGTCGCTATCTTCCATATGTCCTTGTAAACAAAGATCTGCATGATCGACAGATCAATACGGTTGACGTAGATTTCACATCGGAATCTTCATTTTTCGGCATTAATTAATTCCGTTGACTCGTAGGTGGAGACATTTTCGGCCACACCCCTGTTTTTCTGAAGAAAGCTTCGCTGATTGCCAAGAGAAAGCTGGTAAAGAAGAATTGAGGTCCCCGAATTGCCCGGTACAGCCTGGGGCCATTTTATTTCTGGATCATGCCCGTCATGTAGCTCGTCCATGCCACCAGGGGAGCGGATCGACGTTGGGAGGAGGAATGAGATGGGATATTCCTATAACAACATGATTCTTATTATGATTTACAGCCATCTTTTGCGCCGGCGGTAGGATTTGACATCCCGGTAAGATTTAGCGATGCCGGTTGCCGCCATTCCGAGATAAAATTCCTTGACGTCCGGGTTCTCGACCAGCTCTTGAGCCCTTCCTTCCATGACGATCTTGCCGTTTTCCATGACATAGGCGTAATGGGCAATTTGCAGCGCCATGCGGGCGTTCTGTTCGACGAGAATGATGGTGGCCGCCTGTTCCTGATTGATTTTCTTGATGATCTGGAAGATTTCACGGACAACGAGGGGCGCAAGGCCCAGCGACGGCTCGTCGAGCAGCAGCAGCTGCGGGTGCGCCATGAGCGCCCGTCCCATAACGAGCATCTGCAGTTCCCCGCCGCTGCAATACCCCGCCAGGGCTTTCCGGCGCGCCAGAAGGGCCGGGAAATAGTGATAGACCATTTCGAGGTCCTGCCGATAGGGCTTCCCCCAGCGGGTCGCCGTCCCGACCTTCAGATTCTCCTCGATGGTCAGATATTTGAAGGGCTGGCGGCCTTCCAGAACCTGGATGATACCCATGCGCGTGATGGTCTCGGGCGAGTGATTTTGAATGAGCTGGTCCTTGAACAGGATGGTGCCGTCGGTGACCTTTCCGTTCTCAGGCTTCAGCAGGCCGGAAATGGCCTTCAGTGTGGTTGTTTTACCGGCGCCGTTACTGCCCAGCAGGGACACGATATGCCCTTTTTCCACGCGCAGCGACACGCCTTTGAGAACCTGAATCACATCCGAGTAAACAACGGATATATTATTGATTTGAATCAGGGTTTCATTCATGGACTTACCTTCAATATGAAAACGGCCAGAGCCGGAAACTCGAACGCACAATGCGCCAGACCTCAGCCAAACCTCTTGGTTCGAAAATAATGAACAGCACGATCGCCAGGCCGAAAGTGAACTCTCGCAGCGGCGCCATGTTCAGGCCGGAACTGCTGACGACCCCCAGGTTCATGAGCAGCTCCGTGAGCCAGCGCAGGATTTCGTTCAAGCCCGTGATAAAAATGGCGCCGAAGATGGATCCCGTGATATTGCCCATGCCGCCGATGATGACCATGGCGATATATTCCACGGACAGGCTCAGCGTGAAGGGTTCCGTGGTGATGCTAACACTGTAATAGGCATAAAGGGCGCCGGCAAAGCCCGCATAAAATGAACTGATGCCGAAGGCCAACAGCTTGTATCGGAAGATCGGAATGCCCATGCCTTCGGCAGCCCGGTCATTGTCACGGATGGCGATGAAGGCCCTGCCGTATTTCGTGCGGATCAGGTTCACCGCGATCCAGGCCATCAGGATGAGGCAGGCAAAGATGATAAAAAAGAAGGCCCGGTCGCCGCTCAATTCCCACCCCAGAATCGAGGGCTTCGGTAGGATCATTCCCATGGTCCCCTTGGTCAGACTTTCCCAGCGCAGCAGGATGTATTCGATGATGAATTGGCCGGCCAGCGTGGCAATGGTCAAATAAAGTCCCTTGAGCCGCACCGAGGGCGTACCGAAAACCATGCCGACCATGGCCGTGATGACAGCGGCGGCCGGAATGGACAGATAAAACGGGCAATTCAGGGTGGTCGCAAGAATGGCCGCCGCATAGGCGCCCACACCGAAAAAGGCGCCGTGTCCCAGGGAGATCTGACCGGTAAAGCCGATCAGGATGTTGAGCCCGATCACGGCAATCGCAGCAATCCCAATCGTATTGAATATATAGATCATATAGGGACCGAAAACCCAGGGGACGATCCCAAAGAGCGCCAGAATCCCGACACACAGCCAGAGCCGGCCGAAATCCGTCTCAAAGATGCTCAATTCCTGTGCGTAACGTTCGCGGTAATTGCCGCACGGATGGAATTGCCACTTTTTGATCTTCATGCACTCACCTTCTCACGCCTGGGACATGACGCAGTCGTGTCCCCATATTTCCCTGTTCCAATATTGCCTTTGCCGGGCGATCAGACCCGTTCAATTTCCTTCAGGCCGAAGAGGCCATAAGGCTTGACCAGCAGGATAACGACCAGCACGATGTAAGGCACCACATCGCGCAGGCCGGGCGATATATAGCCCCCCGTGAACGTTTCGAGCAGGCCGATAATCAGACCGCCGATGATGGCGCCGCCAATGCTGTCCAGGCCGCCCAGGATGACCACGGGAAAAACCTTCAGGCCGATGGCGCTTAAGTCATGGACATTGATCCCGTTGATAATGCCCAGCACGATGCCGCTCATGCCGGCCACGAGGGCCGCAATCGCCCAGGACAGCGCGAAGACGCGTTTCACATGCACCCCGAGGGACAGGGCCGCTCTCTGGTTGTCCGCCACGGACCGCATATATATCCCCTGCGCGGAATATTTGAAAAAAAGACCAAAGAGCAACAGAAATATCAGGCCGATCGCCAGGGCGGCAACGTAAACGGGCGCGACATGGACGATTCCCCAGTCAATGCCCAGCGCTTCTGGCAGAAAATCCGGAAATGTATGGAGGTTCCCCCCCCACACAAAAAGCAGCAGACCCTTGAACATGGCCGCCAGGCCCACGGTGAGCATGATCACGAAGATCAGCGGCTCCCCGATCAGGGGTCGCAGGAAAACACGCTCGACCAGGAACCCCAGGGCGAAACAGCCGGCCAGGGTCGCCACGAAGGCCACCGGCAGCGGCAGTTGCGCCCACGTGATGAGCGCCAGAAAGAGAAACGCCCCGAAGGCCAGCAATTCCCCATGAGCAAAATTCAGGACACTGGAGGATTTGAAAATCATTACAAACCCCATCGCCGAGAGTCCGTATAAAAAGCCGATGCTGACCCCGTTGACGAGCAGCTGAATGAAAAAATCCATGACAGGGTTCTCCTTACAACGATATGATTTTTACTCTGGTTTCCATTTTGCCGATCTGACCGTCCCGGTACTGAACCTTCGCCTTCACATCCACTTCCGCCTGATCCCGGTACATGGATTCGATCAGCTTGAGGTAAAGTCCATAGACGAAACGCCGGCGCACCTTGCCCGTCCGGGTCAGCTCCTCATCGTCGGCGTCCAGGAGCTTGTAGAGCAGGAAGAATTTCCTGATCTTCATCACATCGGGCAATTGCTCGTTGACCCTTTGGATCTCACCGGAAATCAGATCAATAACGGCCGGCTGCTGGGAAAGATCCATGTAGGTCGTATAGGGAATCATGCGTTCCTCCGCCCAGACCCCAACATTGCCGAAATCGATATTCACCATGAGCGTGATATAGGGCCGCCCCTCCCCGAAAACGACTGCCTCCTTGATATAAGGGCTGAATTTCAATCGGGTTTCAATGAAATCTGGCGAAAAGGCATCGCCGCTCTTGTTGCGGATGATCTCATCTTTGCGGCCGATGATGAGCAGGTGGCCGTCCTTGTCGATGTAGCCCGCGTCGCCGGTTCTCAGCCATCCCTCCTGAAAGGCGGCCTCCGTTGCCTTGAAGTCCTGATAATACCCGCTGAACACCGCTTCACTGCGAACGAGGACCTCCTGATCCTCGGAGAGGCGAACCTGGACGCCCGGAATGGGTTTTCCGACCGTCTCCAGCTTGACCTGGTCATCCGGTTGAATCTGAAAGATACCGCCCGCCTCTGTCAGTCCGTAGCATTGCTTAAGGTTCAGGCCGATGGCGCGAAAGAAGCCGATGACATCGGGACTGATGGGATGCCCGCCCGTAAAGGCGCTGCGCAGGTTTGCACAGCCGGTGCGATCCAGCAGGGGCCGATAAACCGTCCAGGCGGCCAGGCCGTGCAGCATGTTCAGAACCAACGGAACCCCGTTGTTTCGGGATGCACGCGCAGCAATCATTTTCCCGATCTTTTCGGCCAAATCGAAGCACTTTCGTTTGACCAGGCCGGCGTCGGACATTTTCACCCTGATCCGGGAAGCAAGGTCTTCCCAGAACCGCGACGCGCTGATCAAAAGCGACGGGCCGATTTCGCGGAAATCCTCCAGGACGGTTTCCTGGGTTTCCGGAAAATTCATCGTCATGCCCCCGACGAGCGCGACACCCACGCCCCACATCTGGTCGACAATCCAGGCCGGCGGAGACATGGAAATCCAGTTTTCACCCGGCATGATCTTCATGGCCTCAACCCAGCCGGCCGCTATGGCCGTCAGGTTCCGATGAGACAGTATGGCCAGTTTCGGCATTCCGGTCGTCCCGGAGGTCAGGATCATGAGCGCGCAGTCATCCCGGCTGCCCCGACGCAGTTCGGCGGCAAAACGATCCGGATATTCCCGGTCAAAGGCCTCTCCCATGCGGACCAGCTCCTGGAAACTCAGAAGCCATGGATCGTCCGCGTATGTTCTCATGCAGGTGGGGTCGATATAAACGACGCGGCGGATATGGGGCAGCTTGTGCCTGGATTCCAGGAGTTTATCGACCTGCTCCTGATCCTGCACGACCACGCAGGCGGCCTGAACCCGGTTCAGGGCCAGGCAGAGTTCCTCACCGACCGAAGAGGTAAACAGATTCAGGCTAACCGCGCCGACCGACTGGACGCCCAGTTCGGTAAAGAGCCATTCGGGATGATTGTTGGCAATGATCCCGACACATTCGCCGCGCCTGAGACCCAGTGCAAGCAATCCGGCGCCGACCTTCCGCATGTATTGAAAATAGTCCGTCCAGGAGTAGGTTTGCCAGATGCCCAGGGCCTTTTCACGGATGGCGATCGCGCCGGAACCGAGACGTTCGCCCTGAAGGGCCAGGACCTGGGGCAGTGTTTTTTCGGTTATCGCTGTCATATCCGACTTTTCTAAAGGATTTCTGAATCGCCCAGATAGGCCTTGATGACCTCCGGGTGGCTGCTAACCTCTTCCGGGGCGCCCTCGGCGAGTTTTTCCCCGAAATTCAGGACCATGATGCGCTTTGAGATGCTCATGACAATGGACATGTCATGTTCCACGAGGATCATGGTCTGTCCCCATGATTCATTCAATTCAACCAGGAAGCGAACCATGTCTTCCTTCTCTTCAAGGTTCATTCCGGCAAAGGGCTCGTCCAGCACCAGCAGTTTCGGCTCCAGGGCCAGGGCTCGGCCGAGCTCCACGCGCTTCATAAGACCATAGGGCAGAGATCCCACGTTCTTCTTCCGGATGGCCTGCATTTCAAGAAAATCGATCACCTCCTCGAGAATCTCGCGATGGCGGATTTCCTCCTTGCGGACCGACGGTGAAAAGAACGCCGCCCACCCCAGACGGTAGTGGCAATGGATATGGCGCGCCAGCAGCATGTTGGATAAGACGGTCATTCCGGGGAATAATTCAATATTCTGAAACGTCCGTCCGATACCGAGCTCGACGAGCGCATGCGGGCGCAGATGCGTGATATCCCTGCCGTTAAAGCGGATATGGCCCGCCTGCGGCCGGTAAAACCCGGTCAGGCAGTTCAGCAGGCTGGTCTTGCCTGCGCCGTTCGGTCCGATGATCGCCACCAGTTCGCCGGTATTGACCGTCAGATCAACCTGATTGAGGGCTTTGACGCCGCCGAAATGCAGTGACAGACCCGTCACTTCCAGATCGGCGACGGCATCCTCCCGGCTCCGGTTACGAAAGATCCCTGGCTGGCCGCGTAATGATTTCATATTTATTATTTGATGAGTTTTATTTTTTCCTTGCCGGGCGTATAGAAGTTCGTCAGGGGAACATACGTCCCATCCTCCCGGACCTGAACGATTCTGGCCTTGAAAGAGGCGCCATGATCAGTTTTCGTATAGGTGATGTCCGGAACGAGTCCATCAAACTTTTCATTGCGGAATGATTCCATCGCCTTGTTGATGGTTTCCCGGTTGATCTGCTTTGAGGCTTCGTGAGCACGGATGAAGGCCCGTTCCATGATCACGCCGACCACGACGCCTTCCCAATAGGCGGCGTCAAACCGGTCAACACTCTGGTAGCGTTTGGTGAGATCCTCCATGAGCTTCATGGCGGCTGTCCTGTCGGAGGGCAGCCCTCCCGGAAACTGCATTTTCAGGCGGTCGCGAATGAGCCCCTTGCCCATCTTGAAGAAGTCCGGATCCGTGGAGGTCCAGGTTCCAAGAAACTGCGGATTGTAGTTGATCCGGTCGGCGCCCTTGAAAGCAGTGATGATGGCTGACGGCAGCATCTGCATGAAGATATACTCGGCGCCCTTCTGTTTGAGGCGCAGGAGCTCCGTGGACAGGTCCACTGTTTTGGACGGAAATTCTTCAATGGCGACGATATCCACCTGCTTGCCGGCGGCGTACTCCCGCGTCGGCTTATGGATGGATCGGCCATAGGCGTTGTTGTAGGTCAGAAGACCGATTTTCGGCCGCTCTTTTCCCTTGTGAATCGTGAGGATATAGTCAATGACCGCATAGCAGTCCATGCGGTAACTGCCGAACGGCAGGTACATGTAGCCAATGGGCGGCTCAAGGATCTCCCAACTCGTCGAATAATTGATGGTCGGAATTTTGTACCCCTGAATGATGGGTTTTGCCGCAAGGCCCTCTCCGGCGCTCCAGGTTGCGATCATGTCTACCTTGTCCAGAACGGCAAATTTCCGGACCGCGGCAACTGCATCTGTAACCTTGTAGCCCGTGTCCACGAGGATCATCTCGATCCGCCGGCCGGCGACGCCGCCCTTGACTTCATTGACATAGCGGAAATAATCCTGCTGTCCCTTGGCGTGATACTGACCCCATGTGGATGCCGGACCGGTCAGATTGATCGCAGCCCCTACTTTGATCGTTGCGGCTTCCGCGCGTGTTGCCTGTACCGGCAGGACTACAACCGAGACAACTGATAAAACAACCATCCATTTTAGAATTCGCTTCATTTTTTCTTCCTCCCTCCTTAATATCAATAAAAAAAGGCCGTGGAATGATTTCCACGGCCTTTAAAATAAAAAAGCCGTGGGCAGCTTAGAAGGTCTGCCCACGGCCGGTGTCTCATGCATGATCATGAGCGCGGCAGGCAGACCCCGCTAAAAAAGCTGAAAAAAACAAAAAAACGAATTGCCTTGCGCCCCATACCGGCTAAATTATCCATATGATTCATTTACCCTTCGGGCGTCACTTATAGAGACGAGAAACAATAATGTCAAGAAATTATTTTCCCGGTTTCTCTTCCAGGCCCAGCTTTTCAATCCGGTAGCGCAACGAATCGAACGAAATATGAAGGAGTTCCGCCGCCTTCGTTTTTGAGCCCCCGGATTTTCCCAGAGCCTTTGCAATCCACTGTCTTTCATAGCTTGCCAGGAGGCTGTTCAATTGAACGCCCTGCTCGGGGATGTTAAAATCCTGAAGGATGAGGTTCTCCGGCAGAATGATATTGGAGGTTTCCAGCGCGACGCTGCGTTCAATGATGTTTTCCAGTTCCCGGATATTGCCGGGGAACTGATATTCCATTAGCAGCTGCAGGGCATACAGGGAAATATTTCCTATTTCTTTGTTGAATTCTCTGGAATATTTCTCAATGAAATGTTTTGCCAGAACGGGAATGTCATCCTTTCGCTCCCGTAGCGGCGGAAGATGGACGGGGATGACATTGAGTCGATAGTAAAGATCTTCGCGAAACGACCCGGCCTTGACTTTTTCCGCCAGATTCTGGTTGGTGGCGGATATGATCCGGACGTCGACTTTAATGTCCTCCGAACCCCCGATTCGCCGGAATGTCTTTTCCTGAACAACTCTTAAAAGCTTTACTTGAAGAACAGACGGCAACTCGCCGATTTCATCAAGAAATATGGTTCCACCACTGGCCATCTCAAATAGACCCGCCTTATCTGTATGGGCGCCCGTAAAAGAACCTTTCATATAGCCGAACAATTCGGACTCCAGCAGGGTTTCCGGAATGCCGCCGCAGTTGATCGTAATGAAAGGCATATTCGCCCTGGGGCTGTTCTCGTGAATGGCCCTGGCCGCCAACTCCTTGCCCGTACCGCTTTCCCCCAGGATCAATATGTTGGCGGATGTGGCGGACACCTTGTTGATCAATGTGTAAACCTTCAGTATTTCCTTGCTGTTGCCGATCATGCGGCCAAAGCACACGGCGCCTTCGACTTCCCTGATAAACTGGGCATCTTCCCTCTTGATGCCTTTCTTGCTTAACGCCTGCTGAATCAGTGCTTTCAGATCATCGATGTCAAAATCCTTTTCAATATAGTCATAGGCGCCCTCTTTCATGGCGGATACGGCGGTTTCCCCGGAGGCATAGGCGGTCATGAGAATCACGAGAGTTTCGGGAGAGGCGTCGCGACTGCGTTTCAGAAACTCGATGCCGTCGACTTTGGGCATCTTCAGATCCGTCAGAATCAAATCGAATTTCATCTTCTTGCAGAGGTTCAGAGCTTTCTCGGCATCGGCCGCACAGGTTACCTTGTAGCCCTCGCGGCTGAGCATGATCTCAAGAAAGTCCCGCATTCCCTTATCGTCATCGAGGACAAGAATGTTTGCCATGTTCACCTCTCTATTGAATGTTGCGGGGCAATCTGACGATAAATGTCGTGCCGCGACCCGGAACGCTGTCAACCAGGATGGTTCCCTGGTAACCATCGACAATCCGGTTGACAATCGCCAGACCAAGCCCCGTTCCCTTTTCCTTGGTCGTAAAGAACGGTTCAAATATCTTGCCTAAATCGGTTTCAGCAATCCCCGGCCCATTGTCGGTAATCTCGAATTCCAGGCCTGGAATCGATTCTTTCAGCGTCGCGTGACGCGCGGCGACTCTCACCCTGCCGCCGTCGGGCATGGCCTGGATCGCATTCATCACAAGATTCCAGATCAACTGCCTGATCTCGGTTTTGCTGGCGAAGATTTCCAGGCGATTGGTCGGGGATTTCGCAATTTCGATCTGATCCCGCCAGTCCGGGACATACCTGACAGCGTCGAGAACGTCATCAATGATCTCATCGACTTGAAATGTTTCATGCATTCCGGGCGTCGGCCTGGACAGGAGCAGAAAATCCTTCATGAAGCTTTCCAACTGATCTTTGCCTCTCATGATGATCTGCATCAGGCGCTCATCCGACAAGCTCAGGTGAAGCCCCTTGTGCAGCATCTGAATGGAACCGCCGATGGATGCCAGGGGATTTCTCATTTCATGGGCAAGGCCGGCGGCCATTTCGCCGACAAAGGCAAGGCGCCGGTTCATTTCCAAATGACGTTCCATTTTCTTGATCTCTGTCAAGTCCTGAAACACCAGAATATTCCCGATTCTTTTTCCCGAGCTGTCTTTCAGGACGGAAATGGAACAACCCAGAATGATGGACTTATCGGATTTGTTTATCAGCGTCATCTCGACCCGGTTTTTCTGGGAGTCCGGATCGTACGTCCGGTTCAATTTATCATGCAATTGAACATATTCCGGAAAGATATCGACAATGTTGAGGCCTTCAACATCCATCAGGGAATATCCCGTTATTTCTGTAGCCGCCCGGTTGAAGGATATAATCTGCCCCAGGAGATTGATGGTCACAATTCCCGTATCGATGGATTCGATAATGCTGCGATGCAGCTGGTCTAGCTGATCGAAAGCGGTAACCTTTTCCTCCAGTAGGGTTCTCGTTTTTCTTTCCTGTTCCACGACGAAACTGGCGAGGATGGCGACCAGGTAAAACGAAAAGATATAGATAATAATTCTCAAAAATACATACCCCGCGCTGAAAGAAACGTTCTGGATCGTCGCATAGGAAGGAATCATGATTTTGTAATACTCAAGGTCAAGCAGCCCCCCGTAAACGATGCCTGAGACCGAAGCGATGATCAATCCGCCCCGACGACCCAGGAAGATAACGGAGTAGATGATGACGATGGTGTAAAAAACCGCGTAAATGCTCTGGATCCCCCCCGTTGCGTAAACAAGCGCCGTGATCAGGAGCACATCGCAAAGCGCCTGGGCATAAAGTGTGATTTTCAGATTTGGCGATAGATTCAGAATCAGGTAATAAACGATCGAAAGGATGTAAGCGGCAATCACGACGATGTAAAAGGAAAACAGCGATATCTCAGGCAGAAACTCTTCGCCTTTGATTTCCACGAATGTGGCAATGCCCAGCAGAACCGTTACAATCGCCACTCTGGACAACATCAGATGGCGAATGCGTATATTCGTATTTTCACTCTGAATCATTTGAAATCCTGAGTTTTTATTCCTGTCCTGAGACCTCCGAAAAGCGCTTGTGCAAGGCTCTCGTTCTTTTTTTGTAAGGGCATCTTCTCCCGTGCTGTGTTATATAATAGTTTACAAAAATATTTCAACAAATTAAGACGACTCAAAGATGCAAAGACCGTTGCTTCCCCTCTTGATTGCCGTCATGGCAGGGATTTCCTCAGGGTATTTTTTTGAAATGCCTCGTTTATGGTTGCCGGCCGGCCTGGTCCTGAGCCTGATCGCGCTTCTCCTATGCATCTGGAAGGGATTCAAAGATCTGATCTTGCCGGCGGCCATGATCGTCACGTTTATGCTGTCCGTCCTGAACATCCATCTCTATCTCTACGAGAAACCCGATCCGGCTCACATCGTGCACCATGCTGGACAGGATATATTGACCGTTGAGGGTCTGATAACGGCTCCCCCCAAGCAATCCCCGGAAAAAACCCAGGTGGTCGTTTCCGCGCAGCGACTCCGGAAGAACGGCGCCGTCATCCCCGTTCACGGCAAGATCCTGCTGAATTGCGTCACGGACGCTTCATTGCGGTACGGGCAGATCATCCGCTTCAAAACCAAGCTCAAGATTCCCCACAATTTTCACAACCCCGGCGGGTTCGATTACGAAAAGCACCTTCGTTTCAAGGGCATTCTGGTTCATGGGTTCATCAGCAATCCAACCCATATTGTTATGCTTCGGGAAAACCAGGGCCAGCCTTTGCGGATGCATCTTGAAGCGTTCCGGCATAAATTGAAAACCATTATCCGGACCCATAGCGGATCGCCTGCCGGCGGGATGATTCAGGCGCTGATTCTCGGGGATCAGCATGAAATCCCGAAAACGGTCCGGGACCAATTCAACCGGACCGGCGTTTCTCACATCCTCGCCATTTCCGGATTCCATGTCGGAATCATCGCTTTTTTTTCGATCCTGATGGTCCGCATGATCATGCGGACATCGGAGTATCTGTTGCTGAGGTTCAACATCACGAAAGTTTCAATGGCCATCTCCTTCATTCCCGTTGCCGTCTTCGCCCTTATTGCAGGTATGGGCATATCGGTTGTCCGGGCTGCCGTCATGGCCCTGGCCTTTCTTGTCGCCATTTTTTTGGGAAAGGAGCGGGATCTTTACCATACCCTGGCATTGGCGGCCCTGTTGATTCTCGTGGTCTGGCCCCCTTCCCTCTTCGATATTTCTTTTCAGTTGTCCTTTTCCGCCGTGGCCGCCATCCTTTTCATCACGCCGAAACTGACGGCCCTGATTCCCAAACCGCCCCGGGAAGGACGGCCTAAGGCGCAGTTGTTTATCTGCCGGCGTCTCCGCGACATTGCGCTTTTCGTGATCGTTTCGGTCAGCGCCACACTGGGCACATTGCCGCTGGTCATCTTTTATTTCAACAGGATATCCGTGATAACGATTCCGGCAAACCTGGTCGTCGTTCCGATCCTGGGCCTGTTGGCCCTGCCGGTCTGCATGGCCATCGTTCCGGCGACGCTTCTTTCGACGACCCTGACGGTCTGGCTCGTCAAGCTGTCCGCCTTTCTGGTGGAAATGGCCGTGCTGATGGTCGAGTATCTTGCCTCCGTCCCCTGGGCCGCCTATTATGTCTTCACACCCAATGCGCTTGAAATCATCGTCTATGTTCTGCTGCTGTTGATTCTGTTCAGTCTGATCGACAACCGGACAAAAAGACGTCATGCGCTGCCGTCCGAAAGCGAGTCCCTGTCCCGGCGCAGCAGGAGGCTTAAGGGGGCGCTGGCCGGATTGATGCTTTTCCTTTCCGGCTATCTGCTCTACGGCCATTTCACCGAAACGCAAAATCGTGACCTGCGCATTACGGCGATCGATGTGGGCCAGGGCAGTTCGACTCTTATCCGCTTTCCCGGCGGCAAGAAAATGCTTATAGACGGCGGCGGTTTTTTCAACGATGAATTTGATATCGGCAGATATGTGGTGGCGCCCTTCCTGTGGCATCAGAAAATCCGCAGCATTGATATTGTTGTGCTGACGCATGTCCATCCGGATCATCTCAACGGGTTGAAGTTTATCGTGGAAAATTTCGATGTCGGGGAAGTCTGGTCGAACGGTCAGGAGGCCGATACGGAATCCTTTCAGACCTTCAGGAAAACCATAACGGAAAGGAATATTCCCTTCCGCCGGGTTTCGGCGGCAACGCCTCCGATTCAGATCGACGCGGTTAATGTCCGGATCCTGAATCCCGTTGTTTCCGCCCATCTTGCCGACGACTGGAACACGTACGACGGGATCAACAATCATTCCCTCGTCACGAAACTGGCATACGGCGCCGTCAGCGTCCTGTTGCCGGCGGATATTTCCGAACGGACGGAGGCGCGCCTCGTCCGTTCGGGTGTCAAAATCAACAGCGATGTCCTGTTCGTTCCACATCACGGCAGCCTCACATCCAGTACGGAACCATTCCTCGATGCCGTTCATCCCCGCATCGCTATCGTCAGCTGTGGAAAGGATAACATCTTTCGCCTTCCCCATCCCGATGTTCTTGACAGATATAATGTCCGGAAGATCAGGGTGCTGAGAACAGATCGGGACGGAGCGGTAACCGTCTCGATAGACGGCAGTGATCTGCGCATTCATTCCGCCATGGAAAGGCGATAATATTTAATTGCCTTTCAGGGCCTTATGTGCTATCCAGCACGCCGTCAAAAGACAGGCCGAGCCTTTGCAGATCGTCTTCACCGCCGCGAAGGCCGTTTTATTTAAAGAGTCTTTAAGGTTTTTTTATGCAACCCATCACTGCTGTAAGAGGGTTCAAGGATATCCTGCCGGAAGAAACGGGCAAGTGGCAGTTTATTGAACGCCAGGTCCGCGAGGTATTTGCCGCGTTTGGTTTCCGGGAGATTAGAATCCCTATTCTCGAAAAAACAGACCTGTTCAAGCGCGGAATCGGTGAAACCACCGATATCGTTGAGAAAGAGATGTACACGTTTCTCGACCGGGGCGAAGAATATCTGACGCTCAGGCCGGAAGCGACAGCGTCGGTCATCCGCGCCTATCTGGAGCACAGCCTTTACGCAGCTGATCCCGTGGCGCGGCTTTATACGATCGGTCCCATGTTCCGGCGGGAACGGCCGCAGAAAGGCCGATTCCGGCAGTTTCATCAGATCGATGTGGAGTTGCTGGGACTTGACGATCCGAGGACGGATGCGGAAGTCATGCTCATGCTGATTCATTTCCTGAAATGCGTCGGATTGTCGGAACCGGCCCTGGAAATTAACACACTGGGCTGTTTTGACTGCCGTCCCGCCTTCAGGAAAGCCATCACGGGCTTTCTGAAAGGAAAGGAAGATCAGCTCTGCGATGACTGCCGGCGGCGCATCCATACCAACCCGCTGCGCGTTTTTGACTGTAAAAATGAGCGTTGTGCCGAGGTGATCCACGAAGCGCCCCGTCTCATCGAGTACATCTGCGATAACTGCCGTGATCATTTTGAACAGGTCCAGTCCAGCCTGAATCTTTTCAACCTGTCATTTGTGATCAATCCGCTTATGGTTCGCGGGCTTGACTACTACACGAAAACGGCCTTCGAAGTGACGACTCAATCTCTGGGGGCGCAGAATGCCATCGCGGGCGGCGGGCGTTATGACGGACTGGTCAGGGATCTCGGCGGTCCGGATATCCCCGGCATCGGATTCGCGGTCGGCTTTGAGCGCCTGGTCGCCCTGCTCCCGGCGGATGCCGCGTCGTTCCATCAGAACCCTGAGCTGTTTATTGCCGCCCTGGGCCCGGATGCCCAGAAATATGCATTTCCGTTGTGCAACCGGCTCCGCATGAAAGGGATATACACGGAAATGGATTACCTCGGCAAAAGCCTGAAAAGTCAGATGAAACGGGCCGACAAGCTTCGGTGCCGGCATGCGCTGATCGTGGGCGACCGCGAGTTGTCAATGGGCAGGCTGGAGTTGAGAAATATGGAAACGGGCGCACAGGAAACAATCGACCTGGAAGGGATCGAAAAAATAATCGAAGCCTATATCAAAGCGAGGTAAACTATTAAGTGTCGGAATTTATTACCGTAAAGAAAAGAACTCATTACTGCGGCGCGCTGCGGGCGACCGATACCGGCAAGACCGTCGTTCTGATGGGCTGGGTGCAACGGCGCCGAGACCATGGCGGCGTCATTTTCGTTGATTTGAGAGACCGGGAAGGTCTGGTCCAGATCGTTTTCAATCCGGAATTCAGCCCGACCGTCCATCAGGAGGCGCATCACATCCGTAGCGAATATGTTCTGGCCGTTCAGGGCAAGGTCAGGAGACGTCCGGAGGAAATGGAGAACCCGGAACTGCCAACCGGCGAAATCGAGGTGATGATTGACGACCTGGACATTCTCAATGAATCAAAAACGCCTCCCTTTGTCCTCGATACATCAGAAGAGATTTCGGAAAATGTCCGTTTGAAATACAGGTATCTGGATCTGAGGCGTCCGGAGATTCAGAAAAAGATCATCTTGCGCAGCCAGGCCGCGAAGGCCACGCGGGAATATTTTCATGGACAGGGGTTCATCGAAATAGAAACGCCCTTTCTGACCAAAAGCACGCCTGAGGGAGCGCGGGATTATCTCGTCCCGAGCCGGGTCAACCAGGGGATGTTCTATGCACTGCCGCAATCCCCCCAGCTCTTCAAGCAACTGCTGATGGTGTCAGGCTTTGACCGTTATTACCAGATCGTCAAATGCTTCCGCGACGAAGACCTGCGGGCGGATCGCCAGCCCGAATTTACCCAGGTCGATCTCGAAATGTCCTTTATCGACGAAAACGACATCATCGCCGTCATGGAGGGATATATGGCACACCTCTTCAAAGTCTGTCTCGGCCTGACCCTCAAAACACCCTTTCCGAGAATCGCCTATCGGGACGCCGTGGACCGTTACGGCAAAGACAGTCCGGATACGCGTTTTGCCATGGAATTGAAGGATTTGACGGACATCCTGAAAGAATCCGACTTTACGCTGTTTCAGGAGGTTGCCGGCGGCGGCGGCGTGATCAAAGCGATGAAGATCGAAGACGGCAGAAAACTCTCGCGTAAGGACCTGGATGGTCTCAAAGACTATGTGGCCGCCTATGGCGCCAAGGGACTGGCCTGGGCGCGTGTCACACAGGACGGATGGACGTCTCCCATCTTCAAGTTTCTCAAAACCTCGGAAGTGCAGCAGATTAATGCCAGGATGGCGGTTCAGGAAGGGGATCTGATCGTCTTTGTGGCGGACAAGCCGGGAATTGCCCGGGATTCCCTGGGCAACCTCAGGCTCCACGTTGCCAGACAACTCAACCTCATCGATCCGGCGGCCCTGGCGTTCACATGGGTCACGGAGTTTCCTTTGATGGAATACGACGATACGGAAAAACGATTCATTTCCATGCATCATCCCTTTACGTCCCCGGTGAACGAAGATCTTCCCCTTCTTGAAACGGATACCGGACGGGTCAGGGCCAGGGCCTATGATCTTGTGCTCAACGGCTCGGAAATCGGCGGCGGCAGCATCCGGATCCATTCGCAGAAAGTGCAGGCCATGATCTTCAAAGCCCTCGGACTCGGACAGGATGAGGCGCGGACAAAGTTCGGCTTTCTGCTGGATGCCCTGGAGTACGGTACGCCTCCCCATGGCGGCATTGCCTTTGGTTTCGATCGTTTGATCATGTTGATGACCAGATCGGATTCCATTCGGGACGTGATCGCCTTTCCAAAGACCCAGAAGGCTGCCTGCCTGCTGACGGAAGCCCCTTCAAAGGTCAGCATTGAACAATTGCTTGAACTTTCCCTGAAAGTTATTCAATGAGAGACGTCAACCATTTTCTTATTGACAAGGGGCGGCGATGGCTATATTTATCAGTTGGTCATGAATATTTCCTGAAGGACGTTAAAAACCCGATCTCTGTCGCGTGTTTCAACATTTGAGAAGAGAAAATCAGGGACAGCGCCCCTATTTTCCGGGGACGAAAGCAGGGGAAGGATGTAGCGCAACGCAGCATCCGGACATTTTACGAAGGCGTCAACATTTGATTTGCAGGAGACTCTGTCAAAGGAGGAAAACCATGATGCAAAGAAAGTGGTCCCCGAGTTCGGTTTATGTAATTGCTATCATTTGTCTTATTTTTATCTTTATGGGCTGCTCCAAACAACCCGTGCAGACGCTCAACGTGGATAAGGCGCCGGCAGCCGAGCAGGAAATGATTGCCCAGAAACAGTCAACGGCAGAAACGGCGGACGTCAAGCCGGACGCGGATAAACCGTCGCCAGGCGAGCAGGCCTCGGCAGATAAAAAAATCAAACCGGTGGCCCATGCCGCAGATACGCGTACACTCCCGGCCGCCTATGTGGTCAGGGAGGGAGACTCGCTCTGGTGGATCGCAAAATACAGAGATATCTATAATGATCCTTACCTGTGGCCCGTTCTTTATGACGCCAATAAAAAGACCGTCAAGGACCCGAACAAGATCTATCCGGGCATGAAGCTGCAGATACCGCGTGCGGGATACAAGCCGGCGGATATCCAGAAAGCCAGGGAAACGGCCGGGGCGCGCAAGCCTTACAACCCTCCGGCGCGGGCCGTGCCCCCCGCGGATTGAAAATGACTGAACATTCGTCATGAAGGAGGGCACAGGAAGTTTGAAGTGCCCTCTTTTGTTTATGATTATTAAAATTGGAGCAGAAAAAATGGCTAAGTGGAACAAGGACAAAAAAGTGCTGGATCATGAACACTCCCGCTTCTGGCGGTATGACCTGAAAGATATAGATCAGCCGAATCTCCAGAAGGATGTGTTTCCCTATGATGAGGTCAGCCGCATCGACTTCGATCATAAAATCATTCCCATTAATCCGCCCGACGAGATCTTCATCACGGATACCACCTTCCGGGATGGTCAACAGGCGCGGCCCCCGTATACGGTGAAACAGATTGTTGATTTGTACGCGTTCATGAGCCGGTTGGGCGGCGATAACGGCGTGATCCGTCAGACGGAATTCTTTCTCTACAGCCAGAAGGACAAGGAGGCCGTTGCCAAATGCCTGAGCCTGGGTTTAAGGTATCCGGAAGTTACGGGCTGGATCCGGGCTCACGGGGAGGATGTAAAACTCGTGAAAGAGGCCGGCCTGAAGGAAACGGGCATTCTGACTTCCGTATCTGATTATCACATCTTCCTGAAGCTCAATCAAACCAGACGCAAGGTCATGGAGGACTATCTCGACACGGTCCGATCCATTCTTGACGCCGGGATCATTCCGCGCTGTCATTTTGAAGACATTACCCGGGCCGATATTTACGGTTTCTGCATTCCCTTCGCCATTGAACTCATGAAGCTGCGCGCAGAAAGCGGCATCGATATCAAGATCAGGCTCTGCGATACGATGGGATATGGCGTTACCTATCCGGGGGCGTCCCTGCCCCGCAGCGTCGATAAAATGATCCGGGCGTTTATTGATGAGGCGGACGTCCCGGGTGAACTGCTGGAATGGCATGGTCACAACGACTTTCACAAGGCCCTGATCAACGCCACGAGCGCCTGGCTTTACGGCTGCAGCGCCGCCAACGGCACGCTGCTCGGTCTCGGGGAACGGACCGGAAATCCGGCGGTGGAAGCCCTCATCATCGAGTACATCGGGCTCAGGGGTTCAACGAACGGCGTGGATACGACCGTCATCACGGATATCGCACGGTATTTTGAGAAAGAGATCGGCTTCAAGATTCCCCACAATTATCCGTTTGTGGGCGCGGATTTCAACGTGACGCGCGCGGGCATCCATGCCGACGGCCTCATTAAGTGTGAAGAGATCTATAATATCTTCGACACCACCAAGATCCTGAAAAGACCCATTGTGCCGATGGTCACGGATAAATCCGGAAAAGCGGGAATTGCTTACTGGATCAACATCCATATGGGTCTTGCGGGGGATAATATGGTTGACAAGCGGCATCCCGGCATCTCAAAGATCCACAAATGGATCACCGAAGAGTATGACTCCGGCCGGGTGACGAGTATCTCCAATGAAGAGATGGAAAAGCGCGTCCGAAAATATCTGCCGGAACTCTTCATGTCCAATCTGGAAAAGATCAAGCATATGGCCGCGCAGGCCGCCATGGCTGTGGTGAACCAGGTCATCGAGCACCCCGTCATGCGCAGCATGCAGCCCGATCTTCAGGAACCCATCATGCTGCAGTGCATCGAGGAAAATCCGTCGATCCAGTTTTCCTATGTGGTTGATACGAATGGCAAAAAGACAACGAGGAATATCACCAATATCGCCGACCGCGTGAAGTATGAAAATTACGGCATCGGCACCGATCAGTCGGATCGCGAGTGGTTTATCAAACCTCTCCAGACCGGCAAGATGCATGTCACGAATTTCTATATTTCCAAAATGACGGGCGCCCTTTGCATCACTGTCTCCGCGCCCATCATGGACGATAAGGATGAAATGGTGGGCATCTTCGGTGTGGACATCAAGTTTGAGGACTGGGTGAAACGCGTCGAGGATATTGCGGAAGCGACACAGATCGCCCTCCGGGAAGAATACGAAAATTATGGAAATAAGGAAAAGCGCGATCGCTGAGTGTATGCAATATTTTGCTTGACGACACTGTTTTTTTGGGCTAAAGAGTTGCCGTTATATGCATCATGGAGATGGTTAAAGTATCGAATTAATGAAATCGGCGAATGGCTGTAGCAAAGGGCCGGCATAAGAGGTTCTTTTTTTCAGGCGCCCTTTTCAACCCGGCCGGAATGATTTGTGATCATGCGTCCCGGGGCATTCTGTAGAGAATTTGCCATGACATTTTCTGGAGGATAGAGAAACACCGCTTCAAAAAAATTTGATATTTGCGTTGCATTAGTCGGCTTTTCATTTCAACCTGTGCTTTTCTCCGTTTCGCTCGTCTTCTTTCTTGCCTGAACCGTTTTTCTTTTTTCACCGGTAAGAATTATCATCAGAAAGTCCTGGGCATATTGTTCAACGCAAAACACGATGAATGATAAGTATTATCAGATATTTATCAAACTTTACAGGCCAGGATTCCTGAGATTTGTGATGAATCCATGGCAATGGGAGGTAAGAGAAATGCCACTCGTCATAAAATGCGAACAGGACACGTCAAAGAGAATGCGATCGGCCATCCTGTTGTTGACCATCTTTGTCGCATTCCTGATCATCGGCAGTCCATTGCTCGTTTCCGCCAAGAATCGACTGCAGGATTTAGTGGCGGCGTCTGACTTTCTGAAACAGCATGAAAACTACTGGCAGAAGAAGCGTATTTTGAATGTCCTCAGTCAAAGTGATCTTAAACTGGGAGATGCCATGAAAATTGCGCAGACCGTTATCGAGGAATCGAAAAAACATGACATCCCGGCTTCCCTCTTTCTGGCGATAATGAAAAAGGAAAGCAATTTTAATGTCCACGCCCGCTCACCCGTCAATGCCATGGGAATCATGCAGATTCACCCCGTGACATGGGACGCCTACACAAAAAAACTCAATCTTGACGTCTCCAGAAAGAATGCCTTTGAGCCTGCTTTAAACATCATGGTTTCCGCGGCGCTCTTAAGCGATCTCAGGGATCAGTACCTGAAAAAGGGATACGAAGAAACGATCCTCTGGGATTACATTCTGTCCGCCTATTATGCAGGCGGCGAATCCCTCAAGGGAGGGCTCAAGAAGAACCACCAGTACTATGTGAAGAAGGTCAGGGAATACGAGCAGGAAATGAGCAGCGCCAGTTAATGGTCGATTTCCGGGTAATAATCCGTCTCTTTCATTGACATACGGATGCGACTTGCCTATACTTCCGCAGTAGCAAAACAAATTTTTCATTCAAAAATCAAATGGCATCAGGAATTTTGCGTCCGGGTTTTTATCGGTATGAACAGCCGGGGAGTGAATTTCAACCATGCCGGGAAATATGGGGATATGACGCAGTCGTGTCCCCATATTTTCTGACTTTTATTACGAGTTCGTTATTTTTCAAGGAAGGTCGTGCGTGACAGATATTCTGCTGTTTGTG
>JAUSOK010000073.1 GCA_030656035.1 Syntrophales bacterium | reverse complement strand
TTCGCAATGAGCATGTTGATATAGGGCAGCACGACATCCCAATCTTCCGGCTTGCTTTTTACGTTTCCGTTCAACCGTATCACTTCATCGTAAAACTTGCGTATTTGCGTGCGCTTGTTGTGTTCGAGTTTCGTCTTGTCTTCTCTGTTCCCCCGCCCTGACCTTGCGATGTCGGCGGCGGTCTGTTCCGCAACATCGGAAAACAGTTTTGGTTCGATAATCACTCTATCTTTGTCCTTGTAAAACACAATTTTATTCATTCTCCCGCCTCCTTACCGGTTATTGTAGATCACACCCCACAGGGCGATTTTCAGCCTGCCGCCGTAGTCTTCAAGCCACTTCGCCGCCCGACCGAATTCCCGCTGCATCTCTTTCTTTCCCGCTTCATCCTTCATCTGTTTTCCGATATTACGTTCCGTCGTATATTTAAACATGGCCCGCCATTTGAGGCATTCCATGTCTTCGAGATGGATTTCCTTTTCCTTCAACACCTCGTTGGACAGGGCGGCCATATCGACAAAACGATTCATGCGAAAGAGCATGGCATTGTTGATCAGCGCCGCGCTTTTCCATGTATCGAGTGTTTTCGCGATCTTGCGCAACTCTGTAAATTCGTCCCAGGTCGCCGTTTCTCCAAACAGCGTGATACAGTCGCCCCTCTTTGCCTTATCGGGGTTTCCAACCTTCGCCTTTTCGAGCGCGACTTCCGCGTCATGGGCAAGTTTTCCCAGGGGCGTACTTGGTTTCTGGAGACTGACGCCCGCCGAGAAGTGGATTTCCGGGTTTAGGCATGCATATTCGGCAAAGCGTTCCCGCAGGAATTCGGCAAGATCGACCATGCGATTCCACGGGCCGATCAGAAAAAGGTCGTCGCCGCCCGCAAAGACGGTATAGACGTCCGTGAAGGCAGGGTGCGTCTTCAGCAGATGGGGCAGATATACGGCAAAGAAAAAGTTCAACTGACGGCTCAGCGTCGCGAGGCGGGAGATGGTGAAGTCCTTTTCCCTGATGCCGCAGGAGATGAGCAAGCCCAATTGATCCACGTCGGCCTTGAGCACGCCGAGGGCCTGGATACCCGTATAACGGCGGCCGCCTTCCTCCTTGGGGTTCAGGGCTTTGCAGGCCATGTGTGCGAATGTTTTCGGTGTTACTCTTTCATTTTCTTTATCAACCTTGATCTGTTCCAGCAGTTCAAGTTTTTTTGCTTCACTTTTTTTGCCTTCCAGAATCCGGTCGTCATGAAGGTCTTCCTCTTTGTAAACGGGCACATAGCCGTTGATGAACCGGGCGGTTACATCTTTAGAAACCTGCCCGTCGGCCTTGATGGAAATGTCCCAGTATTTCAGAAGCTGACCTTCCCGCGCGAGCTGTTTGAGCCCGCCCTCGATGAAGGCGATCTGATAAACCCCGAAAATCGGTTCGAGCAATTTTGACCCCTCGCCTCTGATATCCGCATCCTTTGTCACAACGGCGATTCTGCTTTCCTTGACGATGTTTTCTCCCAGGAAGATGTGATCGCGGCAGAGCGCGCACAGGGATTTATCGTCGCCTTCCCGGAACCTTTCCGCACGCGGGCTTGACGGGCGCTTGCCGCAATAAGGACAGAGGGGCGGATTCAATGTATTATCGAAGCTGTCAAGATAGCCCTCCACTGTGCCGCCATAGCGATCCAGATCATATTTAAGGAATTTTCTTTCGGCCATTTTTTCCAAAAGTCGGTCATATACCCGGATAAACCGGTCAGAAACAAAATCGCTCGGCGACGCTGCCATCATCGATATGCCGACGGCGTTTTCTCCACAGGACATCTTGATCAGCCATGCGTTGATCTGTGCTTCCACTTGTT
>JAUSOK010000071.1 GCA_030656035.1 Syntrophales bacterium | reverse complement strand
GACATTCAGACCCTTTTCATGAACGATCTGCCCCGAAGCGCGCCGCTGTACAACCAGTACCACGCGCTGCTGGTGAACACAGGCAAGCAGTTCTGCAGGAAACAAAACCCCAGATGCGAAATCTGTCCGTTGCAATCATTTTTGTGATGTTTCACGTGAAACAAACTACTTAGGGTCTGTAACGCAACAGTTATTCCGTTACAGCCCCCCCCTACGCCAGCATTCCGCCGTCCACCACGATACAGGCCCCGGTCATGTAGGAAGAAGCGTCGGAAACCATGTAGAGGACGGCGCCGGCCATCTCTTCGGGTTTTGCGACCCGCCCCAGGGGAATCGTGGGCAGGACAATTTTCATGATATCGGGACTGCTGATGATCGCCGATGAAAACTTCGTATCCGTCAGACCCGGCAGCAATGCGTTGACCCGGATATTCAGAGGCGCCAGTTCCTTGGCAAAGGATTGGGTCAGGGCAACGACCCCTGCTTTTGTGATGGAATAGATTCCCTGAAAAGGCGCCGGTCGAATGGCGTTGATCGAAGCCACATTGACGATGACGCCGCCCCCCTGGTCTTTCATGATTCTGGCGGCCTGCTGAGCAATGAAGAAAACGCCTTTCATATTGACGGAAAAGGTCTTGTCCCAGGCCCTTTCGTCGGCGCTCAGCACATCGCCGAAGAAGGGATTGGTCGCGGCGTTATTGACCAGGATGTCCAGGCGCTGGTACTTATTCTTGATTTCGTTGAACAAATGATGGATCTGGTCGATTTCGCCGGTATGGCACGCAATGCTGACGGCCTTCCCGCCGGCCTTCATTATTTCGTCTTCCACGCGTTTGAGATCGTCGATTTTCCGGCTGGCCAGAATGACCTCGGCGCCATGGGCGGCCAGCGTCATTGCGACGGCCTTGCCGATGCCCCGGCTTGCACCGGTCACCAGGGCGATTTTGTTTTCCAGAAGAAACAGATCACGCTGCATTATTGCTTCCCTCCTTATTAATGGATTTTAAAATAAATGGGTTCTTTAGAGATCGGATGCTTTGATGACGCCTTTCGCCGCCTCTTCAAGCACATGCACGGCAAAAATCATGAGCTTGAAGCGTTCGTCTTTGGTCTGGCCATGATAAAATCGGTAGTAGATCTGCTGAGCGATCACGGCGAGGCGGAAGAGTCCGAAACAATAGTAAAAATCAATATTATCAATGGACATGCCCATTCTTTCGGCATAACCATCGACGAACTCACGCCGGGTCATCATGCCCTCCAGGTGTGTCGGCGCAATTCGAATGGCCTGCATATTCGGCGGATCCGCCCGCTCAACCCAATAGGCCAGAGCGCCTCCGAGATCCATGAGCGGATCGCCGATAGTGGCCATTTCCCAGTCCAGGACGCCGATAATCTCCCGCGGATTCAGGGGGTCCAGAACCACGTTATCAAAACGATAATCATTATGAATAACGGAGACGATGGCGCTCTCGCCGGGCATCTTTGAGTGAAGCCAGGCCATGACCGGTTCAAAATCCGGCGCATCCTCCGTCCGTGCACTGCGGTAACGCTCTGACCATCCATCCACCTGGCGGCGGACATAGCCTTCGGGTTTGCCAGAGCCTTCCAGCCCAGCCTTTTGATAATCCACATGATGAAGCGCCGCATAGACGTGGATGAGTTTTTCGCACAGGGTTTTTGCCTCTTGCGGCGTAAATGACAAGCCTTGCGGCAGATCCCTTCTCAAAATGATGCCCTTGATGCGCTCCATCACATAGAATGGGCAGCCGATAATCGACTCATCTTCCGTATAGGCCAGCGGCTCCGGACAATAGGGAAAGAAAGGTTTCAGGGCTTTCTGTATGCGGTATTCCCGGCCCATGTCATGGGCGGTCTTTACTTTCCTGCCGAATGGAGGCCGC
>JAUSOK010000097.1 GCA_030656035.1 Syntrophales bacterium | reverse complement strand
CCTTTCAGAAAAATATGGGAAGTGTCCCCCCTTTATTCATTCCTTCCGGACTGCCTTGATCAAAAGCACAGCCGATAATGTGCGCGGCATGATGAACGCATCGATCCATGCGAAACCGGCATACAATCTGTTGGCCCATTTAAAAAGACTGATCATGGCGCCAAAAGGTTTCGCTTGGTGGTCTCTCGACCGCTCCCTTCCTCCCAATCCCTGAAGGATGGTAATGCATACCGTGACCATGAGCATCGTAATTTTCTCTAATGGCCCGAGAACCTTCCGCACATAAACGGGATACAATCCGGCCTCCTGTAGCCGGGACTCCATCTCGGAAAGTTCATAGCGGCGATGGTGATTGACGAAGCGGTCGTCACTGGAAAAGTAAAAATGGCGATGGGGAAACGTAGCGATCAGGCAGCCACCCGACTTTAGCACCTCCGCTATCTCCCGCAGGGCTTTGCGGTCGTCCTCGAGATGTTCCAGGACCTCGGAGGATATCGCATGGGAAAAAGAATCCGCCTTAAAGGGCAGGTTCATGCCGTCCGCAACGACGTAATGCCCTTTTGCATGGATCTGCTTGAGCGTCCTGAGCGCAGAATAGGACAGATCGGAATAAACAACCCGATCCCAGGAGGTCAGTACGGGAGAAATTCCGCTGCCTATCTCGAGGACGACATCTTTGTTTTCATTCAGCATCGCCTTTTCAACGGCGCGCTTCCTGAGAAGGTAGTTGTAGAGGTAATTCTTCAGGGCAATGTATTTATCATCTTCAAAGAAGTCCTGAAACCGATTGTCTCCGGATGACGTCATGGGCGGGGCTCCGGAAACAGGGTCGATCTGACGACTCCCATTTTTGACAAGCGAAAGGTCATCGCCGTAAAGAGACAACCCATGCCGTATTCCACACTGCGCCGAAAGTTGATCGACGACGCCTCGGCAAAGTATTTTGTCGGACAACTGACCTCGGCGATGGTGTAACCGAACCAGACGATTTGAGCCAGCATCTGATTGTCGAATACGAAATCGTCGGAATTGACCTCTATCGGCAATTTCTCCAGCAGTTCTCTGGAAAAAGCCCGGTATCCCGTATGATATTCCGAGAGCTTCGCACCTAAAAGAATATTCTCCACGAGCGTGAGAAAACGATTGGCCACATATTTCCACAGGGGCATCCCGCCTCTGACGGCATGCCCCCCGAGGATCCTCGATCCCAGAACACAGTGATAAAGACCGTTTCCGATCATGGAGGCCATCGCTGGAATGAGTTTCGGCGTGTACTGATAATCGGGATGAACCATAATAACAATGTCTCCTCCCTCTCTCAGGGCCATCCTGTAGCAGGTCTTCTGGTTAGCCCCATAGCCTCGGTTCCGCTCATGAACATGGACTTTGGTCCGGGGGAGAGCTCTGGCGATGGCCGACGTTTCATCACGGCTCGCGTCGTCCACAAGGATCACCAGATCGACAATCCCCTGCGCCATGACCTCGTCATAGGTCATTTTCAGCGTCTGCGCCGCGTTGTAGGCAGGCATGACGACGACCACTTTTTTATCTCTGAACATCTTGCTTATCTCCCCGCGATGCTTTCATATAGTGAATTTATCGCCTCTTGTCCACCTGCATGTGTATCTGGGGTCTGCAACATAATTGCAGTTAGATAGTGTCCAAAATCCTCTTGACTCTAAAAGTCCATCCTCATATACTCCGACCCTAAAAAAAGACCATCTTATCAAATATATGCAATAAATCCCGTCGAAACAGGGTGCGGAGGAAGCGGGCGACGGAGACACCGACGAAACAGGAAAGACGATTCGCCGCCGCATCAGGGATGTCCCAGAAGAACGAATCGGCGCTGTCCTCTCTCCATCACCCAGTCAAAACGAGCAGTTAAGCGCCCATCATTCAGGCCGCCATGAATCACACAAAAGCATTCGGAATTATCCTCTCGTGGCTGCGCCGCGCGTTCACGGACATTCGCATCATACCCTTCGCCATTCTGATCCTATTCTTCACCGTATGCGTCCTCTCGCAGCGAGACAAATCCGTCACCGTCGATGAGTTTGCCCATTTCCCCGCCGGAATCTTCAATCTAATGACGCGTGACTGGCGCATGAACAACGAGTCACCACCGCTGGTCAAGTGCCTCCCCGGTGTGACCGCCCTTTTCACCGCCCCGATTGTTCCAACGCTTCCCTCGGACGAACCCCCGAATACGTGGAGCTTCGGATATCGCTTCATGTATGACAATTTCACTCGATATATCGACATTTTTTCGTGGGGACGCATAGTCATCATTCTTCTCTCGAGTATTGGGGGATGGCTCGTGTACGTCTTCGCCGCGCAGCTCTTCGGTCGCTGGGGCGGCATCGTCTCGCTTGTTCTCTATGCGGCAAACCCGAACATCATCGCCCACGCGCGGCTCGTTACCATCGACGCGGGCGCTGCCGTCTTCTTTCTGGCAGCGGTCTTTTTTTTCTGGAAATTCCTTGAGCGCATGACCATTGCAAGCGCCCTCCTCGCTGGTCTCGCCCTCGGAGCGGCAGAACTCTCCAAGTTCACCGCCTTGATCCTCATTCCGGTCATGCTGGCGATAGCGCTTATAACAGCGGCGCAACGCGCGAAACTTCCCTCCGATGAACCGGGGAAACGCCGTCCGACCTTCGCCGCGTCACTCTGCCTTTTCTGCCTTGTCATGGCGACCTGTGTCGTCGCGATTAACGCCGGATATCTGTTTTCAGGGACGTTCTTTACGCTGGCTGACCAAGTCTTTTCAAGCGAGATCATCAAGGGGCTCGCCGCCACACCCCTTCGTCACATCCCCATTCCCCTGCCTATCGAGTATGTCAGGGGATTCGATGTCCAGATGGCTATTGCACAGGGGAACAATCCCTTCTACATGGGATACCTCATGGGCGAACATTCAATGACGGGCTGGTGGTACTACTACCTCGTCGGACTCCTCGTCAAAAACCCTGAAGTCATCTGGGTATTTGTCGCCTTCTCGCTTTTTGCATGGATTACGGTCAATCCCAGGCCGCCCCTCCGGTCATGGCTCTGTCTTTGGGGAATCCCGTGCGTCTTTCTCGCCTATTTTTCGTTTGTCACCAACACCCCCATCGGCATACGCTTTCTCATCCCTATCTTCCCGCTACTCTTTGTCGCGCTCGGTGGGATTGTTCGACTCCCCATGATAAAAACCGTGTGGGGGAAAGTCCTCGTCGGGGCGATGCTGTGCTCCTACTGTCTTCCTGCCATCGCGATATTCCCCGATTACCTTTCATATTTCAACA
>JAUSOK010000068.1 GCA_030656035.1 Syntrophales bacterium | reverse complement strand
TCCAGAAAGATATCCGGACAATAAATGAACACATTAAGAATATCTTTGCAGAAGGGGAGCTTGTGCCGGATTCAGTTATCCGGAATTTCCGGATAGCTGCCGCTGATGGGAAAAATTATGATACGGCCCATTACAACCTCGATGTGATCATTGCCGTCGGTTACCGCGTAAAGTCCAATCGGGGCACCCAGTTCCGTAGATGGGCCACGGAGCGCTTGAACGAGTATCTCGTCAAAGGCTTCACCATGGACGATAAGCGCCTGAAGGAAGGCGTTAACATCGGGTCCGATTACTTCGACGAGATGCTGGAACGGATTCGGGATATCCGTTCCAGTGAAAAGCGCTTCTATCAGAAAATCCGTGACATCTACAAACTGGCTGTAGATTATGATCCCAAAGCAGAGGAAACGCTGGAATTCTTCCAGATTGTCCAGAACAAACTGCACTTCGGTATCTCCGGCAAGACAGCCGCCGAGTTGATTTCGGAACGGGCCGACGCCACCCGGCAGAATATGGGACTTACCTCGTGGAGGGGAACCAAGGTCCGCAAGGGGGATGTCACCATCGCCAAAAACTACCTTAACGTGGAAGAAATCGAAGGGCTCAACCGGATCGTGACCATGTATCTGGATTATGCCGAAGACCGGGCGAAACGGCATCGCCAGATTTTCATGCGTGATTGGAGAAAAAAACTGGATGCGTTCCTTCGGTTCAACGAACGAGACATCCTGACCAACGCAGGGAAGGTGAACAAGGCGGTGGCGGATCAACTGGCCCTGGATCAATACGAAATCTTTATCCGGCATCGACTGGCAACAGAAGCAGAGCATGAATCATTGGCCGATGATGCCGTGTTGAAACGTTATCTGGAGAACAAGAAATGAATCTGACGATCGAAGACCGGCGGCTGCGGGAGAATTATGAAGTCTCATAAGGAGGGTAAAATGGAAACAAATATTGCCGTATTCAGGGGAAAGGAAATACGCAAAACGATTCATCAAAACGAATGGTGGTTTTCCATCATTGATGTAATCGAAGTCCTAACCGGAAGCGATAGGCCGCGAAAATATTGGAGCGATCTCAAGAACAGATTGACATCAGAAGGATACATTGAAGTGTCCGATAAAATCGGACAGCTGAAAATGGCGGCGCCTGACGGAAAGATGCGGCTTACCGACTGCGCCAATACTGAAACAATGTTCCGCATCATCCAATCTATCCCTTCCCCCAAGGCAGAACCCTTCAAGCGCTGGCTGGCCAAGGTCGGTTATGAGCGGGTTCAGGAAATCGAAGACCCGGAACTGGGAACGAAGCGAACGCGGGTGCTCTACAAAGCCAAAGGATATTCCGACGATTGGATCGAAAAGCGGATGCGCGGCATCGCTATCCGGGAAGAGCTTACGGACGAGTGGAAAAAGCGGAATGTAAAGCAGGAGCAAGAGTATGCGATCCTCGCGGCGGAGATCGCCAAGGCAGCATTCGGCGTAACGCCCGGCGAACATAAGCAGTTGAAGGGTCTGAAAAGGGAAAATCTGCGGGATCACATGACCGACCTGGAACAGATCTTCTCGATGCTCGGCGAGGCGGCGACGACAGAAATCACAAGGGTTGATAATGCCAAGGGATTTGACGAAAGCAAGACAGCCGCCCGCAAAGGCGGGGAGGTCGCCGGAACGGCGCGCAAAGACTTGGAAAAGAAAACCAGCAAAAAGGTCGTCTCACCGGAAAATTACCTGAGCGAACCGGAAAGCCGGAAGCGGCTGAAATTGCAGCAACAATATCAGTAATTTATGAGTAGTAAGTCGCCCCCCGCGCGGGGGCGTGGATTATGAAATATGGGGACACGACTGTGTCATGTCCCTATATTTTCCGACTGCGTCATGTCCTTATATTTCCTGAGCATGCACCTTCAACAACAGCCCTCTTTAACCCTCCCGCATCGCCACAGATCGAAAATTCGTTGTTAAAAATCTCATTTTGTGCGATCTAATCCACGATTCAGCCAAAGGGAAGATATGGCAGAGCGGATGCGGTCTGTATCTCTGCTGAGAGATGAAGCAAGAAAGCAATCATTAGACGGAGGAATGAGCAGTGCCGTTTTTTGTCACTGAAGATCATGTGAAGCTCTACTACGAGGACAGGGGAGAAGGGAAGCCTGTCATCCTCATTCACGGGCTCACGGCCAGTCGCCGCCATTTCAGGAAGCAGATTCCCGTGCTGAGCCGCAATTACCGGGTGATCGCCTGTGATCTGCGGGGCCACGGCGATTCGGACCGGCCGAAGGATGGGCTCACTCTTCCGCGACTGGCGAAGGACATCAGCGAGCTGATCGCGTATCTGGACCTGCAGGACGTCACGCTCGTCGGCTGGTCCCTGGGGGGCCATGTCATCTTCGAGTACGTCAAGCAGTTCCAATGCCGGAATCTCCACAAAATCGCCATTATCGACATGGCGCCCAAGCTCATGAAAGCGGACGACTGGACTTGCGGATTACGGGGTATCAGCGGAAAGTTCGGCGATTTTACGCACGAGGACAATCTGCTGCTGATGTCCCTCATGAGCGCGAACTGGGAACAGTACAGCGCCCTGCTGATCCCCCGGCTTTTCAACAGGTCCCACGTCGAACCGGGGGTAAACATTTTTATCGACGCCTATTTCCCCTGGAAGGACGACCTGGCCTGGCTCTACGAGGAGGCAAAACGGAATACTCCCCATGTGATCCTTTTCCTCTGGATTTCCATGATGATGCAGGATTACCGTCCCCAACTGGCCGAGATCACCGTTCCGTGCCTGCTGGCCTGGGGAAGGGAGAGCAACTATTACGGGGAGGATACTTACGCCTGGATGCAGGCCGCCCTCGTCCGCTCGCCGGAGGTGTCCGTGGTTCCATTTGACGGCTGCGGCCACGCCCTTCATATTCAGGATCCGGAGCGATTCAACCGGACCCTCATCAGTTTGATCGGATGACGATGCGAAAAGCAAATATCAGAAATATTGCGATTATCTCCCATGTCGATCACGGCAAGACCACCCTGGTTGACGCCATGCTCAAGCAGACCGGCACGTTCCGGGCGCATCAGGTCGTGGAGGACCGCGTGATGGATTCCATGGACCTGGAAAAAGAGCGGGGCATCACCATTATGGCGAAGAATACGGCCATCTGGTACCGGGATGTGAAGATCAATATCGTCGACACGCCCGGTCATGCCGATTTCGGCGGCGAAGTGGAACGGAGCCTCAACATGGTGGACGGGGCGATCCTGCTGGTGGATGCCAGCGAGGGCCCGCTCCCCCAGACGCGCTTTGTCCTGAAGAAGGCCATGGCCGGCAATCTCCCGATTATTCTGGTCATCAACAAGATTGACCGGAGCGACGCCCGCATCGACGAGGTCATCAACGAAGTTTACGATCTGTTTATCGACCTTGACGCCGGCGATGACCAGATCGAGTTTCCCGTCCTGTTCACCAACGCCAAAGCAGGCGTGGCCCATGAGAAGCCCGGCGACGATTCCCGCGACTTGCGTCCCCTGTTTGAGACGATTCTGACCAGAATACCCGGGCCGGAATGCGACGATGGGGCCACGCCGCAGTTCCTGGTGACCAATCTTGATTATGACCCCTATGTGGGGCAGCTTGCCGTCGGCCGGCTCATGAACGGCATTCTGGAGATGAACCGGGGCTACACCCTCTGCGGCGACGGGAAAGACACACCGGGGGTCCGCTTTTCCGCTTTGTACACCTTTCACGGGCTTCAGCGCATGCCGGTGGAGCGTGTCGAAGCCGGAGACATCGTGGCTTTTGCCGGCGTCGATGCGGTAGGCATCGGCGACACAGTCTCGGCCCTGGAGGCGCCTCTTCCCCTTCCGCGGATTCAGGTGGACGAGCCCACCGTTTCGATGATTTTTTACGTGAACAACGGTCCCTTTGCCGGCAGGGAGGGAAAATATCTAACCTCCCGCCACCTGCGGGACCGCCTGGAGAAGGAGACATTGAAGAACGTCGCCCTGCGGTTCAGGCTCCTGGAGCGGACGGATGCCTTTGAAATCTGCGGTCGCGGAGAATTGCAGATGGCGGTGCTCATCGAAACCATGCGCCGGGAAGGGTATGAGTGCATGGTCTCCCGCCCCCAGGCGATCACCCGGGAGGAAAACGGCAGGGTGATGGAGCCCATGGAGTGCCTGTTTGTTGATGTTCCCGAGACGTTTATCGGTATCCTGACAGAAAAGTTGGCCGCCCGGAAGGGTCGCATGACCCAGCTTATCAACCGGGGCAGTGGCCGGGTCAACCTGGAATTTATCATCCCTTCCCGCGGCCTGATCGGTTTTCGCAGTCATTTTATGACGGATACCAAGGGCGCCGGGGTCATGAACACACTTTTTGCGGGCTATGAGCCCTGGGCGGGCCCCATCCCCCAGCGGAGCAGCGGCGCCCTGGTGGCGGACCGCGTCGGCAGGGTCACAACCTATGCCAGCCTGGCTATGGTGGATCGCGGGATTTTATTCATTGAAGTGGGAACTGAGGTCTATGGCGGGATGGTCATCGGGGAGCGGAACCGCACGGGCGACCTCAATGTCAATATTATCAAGGAAAAGGCGCTGACGAATATCCGGAGTTCAACCGCCGAGGCGACGGTCTCCCTGCGGCCACCGCGGCTGCTGTCTCTGGATCAGTCGATCGAATTCATTGCGGAAGACGAGCTGGTGGAGATCACGCCGCAAAGCGTCCGCCTGCGCAAGCGCGATCTGGCGGCCCACACGCGCATGGAAAGGCGTTAAGGAAGCAAAATACCGGTTCGCATTGGATCGCCACGATCATTAAATAGTTATGGGAACACGACTCCGTCTATGTCCCTATATATGACAAGGAGTAGTCCATTTTGAAGAAAGACGATGTTAAAGACTCAAATAACATCAAATCCATGGGAATATGCATCGGGGCCTCGACATTGTCCATGGTAACCCTGCAACGGGATCATCAGGGTAGCGTGTCTATCGTGGATACGTTCCTGAATGTCCATCACGGGAACCCCCAGCAGATGTTTGAAAGCACAATCCAAAAGCTCCCTCTGAAGGAATACGCCAGGGTCGCTGTAACCGGCCGGAAGTTCAGGCATCTGGTCAACTTGACCTCCATTTCCGAACCGGAAGCCGTCGAAGAGGCTTTTCTGCATGTCAACGGCAAGGGGACTCAGGTTCAGGCCATCGTCAGCGCCGGCAGCGAGACATTCATGCTCTACCATCTGGGTCGGGATGGCCGGATATCCACCGTCCATGCGGGGAATAAATGCGCCTCCGGCACGGGCGAGTTCTTTCTGCAGCAGATCAAGCGGATAGGAATCGGGCTGGAGGATGCCGTCCGTCTGGCCCGGTCGGAAGAACCCTATGAGGTATCGGGACGTTGCAGCGTCTTCTGCAAGAGCGACTGCACGCATGCCACGAACAAAGGCGTTCCCAAGGAACGCGTGACGGCCGGACTCTGCCTCATGATGGCCGGGAAAATCCTGGAGCTCGTCAAGAAGGTCTCAAGCGATCATGTCATGGTCGTCGGGGGCTGTGCCCTGAACACCGTGATGATCGACCACCTGAAAAAGGAGATACCCCAAGTCACGATTCCCGATGAGGCCCCTTATTTCGAGGCACTGGGATGCGCCTTATGGGCATTGGACAACGACACCGCGCCGGTTCCGGATATCCGGTCGCTGTTCAAGCCGGATCGGGATACCTTTTTCCACCTGCCGCCGCTCAGGGATGCGGAGACCATGGTGGATTTCAAGACCGCCCCCAGGGGAAAGGCGAAGGACTCAGATCGTTGCATCCTGGGCCTCGATGTCGGCTCGACAACCACCAAGGCCGTTCTGGTCAGGGTTGACGACGATCGGATACTTGCCTCCGATTATCTGCGGACGAACGGCGATCCCGTACGTGCCTCCAGGTCCTGTTACGGCAGCCTCCTGACGCAACTGGGGGAACTGGCCGACCGGATATCCATCGTCGGCCTCGGCGTCACGGGTTCCGGACGCCAGATCGCGGGCTTCCACGCCATGACGGACGGGATCATCAATGAAATCATCGCCCATGCCACGGGCGCCGTCTATTTCGACAGGGACGTGGACACGATCTTCGAGATCGGCGGTCAGGACGCCAAGTACACGCACATTACAAACGGCGTGCCGTCCGACTATGCCATGAACGAGGCCTGCAGCGCCGGAACGGGCTCTTTCCTCGAGGAGGCCGCCAAGGAAACCCTGAACATCGGCATGGAAGAGATCGCGTCCATCGCCTTGGAGGGGGCAAATCCGCCCAATTTCAACGATCAATGCGCCGCCTTTATCAGCAGCGACATCAAGAACGCCTTCCATGAAGGGATATCCATGGAGGACATCGTGGCGGGGCTCGTCTATTCCATCTGCATGAACTACAGCAACCGCGTCAAGGGCAACCGGACGGTGGGACAGAAGGTATTCATGCAGGGCGGGGTCTGCTACAACCGGGCCGTGCCGCTGGCCATGGCGACGTTGACCGGAAAGCGAATCATCGTCCCTCCCGATCCCGGACTCATCGGCGCTTTCGGCGTCGCGCTGGAAGTCAAAAACAGGCAGAGTTTGGGCCTGCTGAAACAGGGGAGTTTTTCCCTCAAGGACTTAATGGCACGGGAAATCGAATATGGCGCGCCTTTCATCTGCGACGGCGGGAAGGAAAAATGCGACCGGCGCTGCGAGATTGCGCGGCTCAGGATCAACGGCAAGACCTATCCTTTCGGCGGGGCCTGCAACCGCTGGTACAATCTGCGCGCCCAGATCAAAATCGATGCGGAAGCCTTGAACCATGTTGCCCGTTACGAACGGATGATCTTCCCGCTGCCTTCCTCCCCCGACAGGCCACAGGCCATAGAGGGCCCGAAAATCGGGATCAACAAGTCATTTTTTACCAACGCCTACTTCCCGCTCTACCGGACGTTCTTTGAAAAACTCGGCTTCCAGGTCGTCCTGCCGGATATTTCGGAACGGGAGGGAATCGATCTCAAGAGTGCCGAGTTCTGCTATCCGGCGGAACTCGCCCACGGCTATTTGTCAAATCTGCTGAAGAAAAATCCGGACTTTCTCTTCCTTCCCCAGATCAAGGGAGATTATGTGAAACATGGCGGTCCCGTGGGCGTTGCCTGCCCCCTTTCCCAGGGCGAGCCTTACTATCTGGCGGCCGCCTACAAGAACGACGAAGCGTTCAAGCGTCTCAAAGCGGGGGACCGTGTCCTGAACCAGGTCATTGACTTCTCTCAAGGTTACGCCGCGGCCGAAAAAAGCTTTATCGACATGGCGCGCAAACTTGGTGTCAACAGGCGCAAAGCCGTTCCGGCATACCAGGAAGCCCTTGACGCGCAGGGAAAGATATTCGAGGAACTGGGAGATGTTGGAATGCAGGCCTTGAAAGAATTGGAATCCGATCCGGAGGCTTTTGCCGTCGTGATCCTTGGCCGTTCCTACAACGCCCTTGTCTCCGAGGCCCACAAAGGGATTCCGAACAAGTTAGCCTCCCGCGGCATCCGCGTGATCCCCCTCAACGCCCTGCCGCAGGCGGAAAAGATCACCAAGGATAACATGTACTGGTCCGCCGGCCAGCGAATTCTGAGCGCCGCGGAACAGGTCAGAAAGCATCCGCAACTCTTCGGCTGCTATATTACGAATTTCTCCTGCGGGCCCGACTCCTTTCTCATCGGCTATTTCCGGGAGATGATGGGCAAGAAGCCGTCTTTGACTCTGGAGCTCGACAACCACGTGGCCGATGCGGGCCTGGAGACGCGGATCGAGGCCTTCATCGATATTATCAAGCGTTACCGGGAACTGGAAAAAGAAAAAAAGATCGACCATTCCCCGAAACCGTTCACATCCGCCCGGATCCGGGTCACGAATGGCCATGGCGTTTACATCGATTCGTCAGGCGCCGAGCTGTCCCTGTCCGATCCTACGATTCACGTTATCATTCCGTCCATGGGCCGTTTCCTGTCGGAGGGCGCGGCGGCTTGTTTCCGCAACCTCGGAATCCGCACATCTGCGCTTCCGCCGGCTAATGACGAGGTACTGAAGCTGGGGCGGGGCCACTCCTCCTGCAAGGAATGTCTGCCCCTGATTATCACCACCGGCAGTTTCCTGAAATACGTTCATGATCGTCGCGACGGGGACGAAAGGCTCATCTACTTCATGCCGACCGCATCCGGTCCGTGCCGCTATGGACAGTATTCCATTTTCCTCAACGATCTCATCAGCCGGCTGCGAATTCCGGACGCCGCCCTGCTGTCTCCCACTGCTGAAGACAGCTACAGCGGCTTCGGAGGTCAACGTCTATCTTTGACCCTTTGGAACGGCGCGATTGTCGCGTCGCTTTTTGAAGAGATCTACTCCACCCTCATCACCAATGCCGTTTCGCCCGCCGAGGCCATGAAGGCGTTCGAGAAGGAATGGCAGGAGGCATTGCATATTCTCCAAACGATGCAAGGACTGAAGGATATAACCATGGCGCTCGAAGAAATCGCAAATCGGTTGGGCGCCATCGATGTCAAGCGGGATCTCGCCGATACGCCGGTCGTTCTTCTGGCGGGAGAGATTTTCGTGCGTCATGACGGGATCTCAAGGCAATACCTTGTGGAGGAACTCGCCCGGCGCGGGTTTGCCGCCAAGGTCTCCACGATACTGGAATGGATCTACTATACGGACTGGTGCGTCAAGGAAGGTGTGGCAAAAGGCCATGTCACCGCCAGTGGCCGGTTTTCTCTCTTTTTACGAAACCGGTACATGAAACGGCGCGAAAAGCTCTTTCGCGAGGCCCTGTCGAAATCGAAACTATGCAGCAACAGGCTGGAAGAGGTCGATCACATCATGAAGCACACGCGCCACCTCATCAATCCGGCGCTCGCCGGCGAGGCGATCCTGACCGTCGGGGCCGTTTTGCATGAAGTCGTCGATCATTGCTGCGGTGCGATTGCCATCGGACCCTTCGGATGCATGCCCAACCGCCTGGCCGAGTCCATTCTGGCCCGGGAGATGAACGTGGAAGGCAAGATGAATGCAGGGAAGAAGAGCCGAAAACTGTTGAAACTCTCTGAGAAAATACACGATCTTCCTTTTCTGGCCATTGAAAGCGACGGAAACCGCTTTCCCCAGATCATTACCGCCAAGTTAGAGGCCTTTCTGCTGCAGGCGGGACGGTTGCATGACGAACTCCAGGGTGGGGAAAAGCGCTGAGCAACGTTTTTCATGTTTGACGCATGAGAGTGCAAACGGTACGCTGCACGCATCTTTTATATTCTCTTATGGATATTCGTCCCCAGAGGCGTGGATACTCAGGAAGACATCGATCGGGGCGCAGGATAAGGGAGGAATTGATTTTGGCGAAAGTAAGCTTCGGCAGCAAGTGGGGACGGGTTTCCGCCAATGTCAGCAAAGGCGGTGGAGCAACAGGGAAAACCACTGAAGAGATCGTCAGAGGACTCAAGAAAGCCGCGCAAAAGCCGCCCGGCGAGGATTACCGGGAGCGGTCGCTGGCCATTCACTGCCGCGTGTGCGCGCGCTGTGGCAGGGAATTTGATGCACTCAACCGTCAACTGCTCACGGTTCACCACAAGGACGGCAATCATCAGAACAATCCGCCCGACGGCAGCAACTGGGAAAATCTCTGCGTCTATTGCCATGAGGACATCCACAGCCGCGGTGTTCTGGGAGATTATTTAGAGGGGACGGCGCCGGCCAGGGAGACAACCCTCGTATTCGGGGGTGATCCGGAAAAGAATGGGCCTGGTTCCGGGCTGGGTGTCCTGGGAGAAAAAATGATAAAGGCAATGACGGAAAAGCAAAGCAAATGAGGGAAGAAAGTCCATTTGTTTTACGATAATAGTTGACTCGCCATGTTCCCTGTGCTATCAGGACTCGATTTTTACGGCAACACCGGATGATCTTTCCGGGCCTGCCCGTTTACGCGGTAAAACAGAATCGACGACAACGGTCTTCAGGCCGTGAACGTTAATACTTAGAGAAGGAGGTAGATTTCAGTGGACGTTTTAGATCAAGGAATTGGCAAGATTTTTACGGATCCGGATGCGGATAAGGCCAGAGCTTTTTTCCGGCAGAAAAATCGCAAGCTGGAAAGCAAGGTCATGACCGTCAAGGAAGCGGTCGAAAAATTTGTCAAAGACGGCGACTATCTGACCTTGGGCGGATTCGGCGCCAACAGGATCCCCGCAGCCGTCGCGCATGAAATTGTCAGACAGGGCAGAAAAAACATGGGGTTTGCCGGTCACACCTCAACCCACGATTTCCAGATTCTCTGTGCGGGGGAAGTCTTTGACAAACTGGACGTTGCGTATATCGTCGGCCTGGAAGCGCGCGGTCTATCGGCCAACGCCAGGCGGTATATGGAAAGCGGCAAGGTCGATGTCAGCGAGTGGACCAATTATTCGCTGTCGGTTCGTTTCAAGGCGGCGGCCGCGGGCGTTTCTTTTCATCCTTCGAGAAACATCATGGGGACGGATACGTTCAGGTTCAGCGGCGCCAAAATCATCCAATGCCCCTTCACGGGGACCAAATACGCGGCGATGCCGGCGATTTTTCCGGACGTTTCCGCCATTCATGTCCATGAAGCCGACATTTACGGGAACTGCCGTATCCGCGGCATTACCGTCTCCGATTTTGATGTGGCAAGGGCATCCAAGCGGCTGATCATCACCTGCGAACGGCTGATCCCCAATGACGAAATCCGGAGAGATCCGAGCTATACCGTGATTCCTTACTGGCTCGTCGATGCGGTCTGTGAAATGCCTTATGGAAGCTATCCCGGAAACATGCTGGGAGAGTATTTTTCAGACGAAGAGCACCTGCGGGAATGGATGAAGGTCGAACAGGATCCCGATGAATTCAAGAAATTCCTCGATAAGAACATTTTCAGTTGCAAGGATCATTTTGAATACATCGAGAAGAACGGCGGCTTACGCAAACTGCAGATGCTCAGACAGAAGGAATGGATGTTTATCGGCGCGAGGTCTTAGAAAGGAGGAGACACATACAATGGCTGATTATAATACAATGGAATTGATGATTTGTACCGCTGCGAGAGAGCTCGAAGACGGCGCCTCCGTGGGGGTTGGGACCGGGGCGCCCTGCGCCGCAGCGATGCTTGCGCAAAAAACGGGTTCTCCCAATCTGGTGATTTTGTTTGAGGCCGGCGGCGCCGCGCCGCTTATTCCGGAAATGCCGATTTCCGTCGGCGATTCCCGGACAACCTGGAAGGCCGTTATGGCCAGCGGCATGTGCGAAATCATGGAAACGGCCTGCAGAGGGATGATAGATTATACCTTCCTCGGCGGCGCCCAGATCGATATGTACGGAAATTTGAATTCGACCCGCATCGGCCCGGACCATCAGAAACCGAAGGTACGTTTCCCCGGAAGCGGCGGCGCCAATGACTTCGCCTCGTTCTGCTGGCGCATGATGGTCATGACGCCTCAGGATCCCAAGCGCTTTGCCGAAAAAATCAACTATATCACGACACCGGGCTGGCTCACAGGCGGCGATTCCCGCGCAAAATCCGGCTTGCCGGTCGGAGCGGGTCCCTACAGGATCATCACCAATATGGCGGTGATGGATTTTGAGGAAGAATCCAAACGCATGCGCCTCATCGCCGTCAATCCCGGCTACTCGGAGAAGGATGTGCAGGACAATTGCGGTTTTGAACTGCTGAAGGCTGACAAGATCGTGGAAAACAAGCCCCCGACGGCTGAAGAACTCCATATCCTGCGGGATGTGATCGATCCTTATCGCTATGTCATCGGCAGATAAGCAAGATTAAAAAACTGATTAAAAAAGCCGGGGCGTTTTGCTCCGGCTTTTTTTGTGGTTATTGGGGAAACGCTGAAATTATAGAAGCATCGGTAGAGGTGACATTGATGCTTGATAATTCCTTTCTCTTAATAAGCGTATTTCGTATACGCTGATATTATGGATCAATAATGGATGTCAAGGAGAATTTCTTTAATGATAATGCTTGATTTTTCTTTGAATGTTCGTCACTGTAATCCAAAATTCAGGTGACTCAAGTCTTTTCGTATATTAATTGTT
>JAUSOK010000002.1 GCA_030656035.1 Syntrophales bacterium | reverse complement strand
CACCCAGGGCTGGGCGCGGTCGTTCCACGCGAACCAGCCGCCGCCCAGCGCGACGACGGCGACGACGGCGGCAGTGACGGCCACGCCGACAGCACCCGTGGTTGCGACGCCGGCGGCGCCACGAGAACCACTTGCAGCGATGCCTGCATCCGCCCCGGCGCCGGAAATCGCCCCGGCGCAACCGGCCCAACCTGCCCCGCCGGCGGAACAGGCAGAACAAAAGGAACTGGCGCAGATCTTTCAAGAAAAAAACACCCGGTCTTTTCCCGTCCGTCTGCGCGCCCAACGCAAAGAGGCGCAAGACTGGCGTCTTTCCGCCGGATACCGGCTCTGGTATGTGGACATGTCGTCGCGCTATGCCAACAGTAGCCTCGCAGGCAAGGGTTATCTGCATGGACCGACGCTCGGCGCAACGTGGAACAGGCTGACCGTGCAACTCGCAGCCCTGTTTACGCTCAATGACCTCGACGGCGACGCGACCGGTCAATATGCAAGCGGCGCCGCTTACACGAAAAAAGAAAGGTTCCGGCGCAACGATTACGACGCCGTCGTCAAATACCGCATCGACGGCCCCGGCAGGCGGTTCTCCGTATCGCCGCTGCTGGGCTTTAAATACACCCGGCTGTCCGATATGAGCGCCGCCTACACCAATGCAAACGGCCAGCAATACACCCTGACGGGGCACATGGACATCTGGGGGCCGACGCTCGGACTTGACGTCGATATCCCCATAGGCAATCCGGAAACGACGCCGATCTTCCTTGCGCTTTCCGGCAGCGGTATGTATCTGCGCGCTACCGGAAAGCATCCGGGGCATTGGCCGGCGCAGGGAGGCGGCTTCGGGACAGCCTTCGAGGGCGCCGATTTTTCCTCCTGGGGCTGGGGCGGCGTTGCGGACGTCCATCTGCGTTGGGTCATTACCGATAACCTGCACTTGCTTGCGGGCGGGCGGCTTCAGAGCGCCGAACTGTCCGATCTCAGCCCCACGGCGACAACCATGCGGATTTCCAACGGGTTCATCGGGGCCTACGGCAATCTGAACCTGGTATGGTAAATGGCGAGGCATCCCGCCCAAGGCTTTACCTTGATGGAGGTGATGATCGCGATGGCGATTCTCGCCATCGGGCTCGTCGCCGTCTTTCAGTCCCAATCCCAGAGCATCTCCATATCCGGAAACTCCCGGTTTTTGACGACGGCGTCCCTGCTGGCACAGGGCAAGATGGCGGAAATCGAGACGCTCGATATGAAGGACGTCAGGACAGACAGCGGCGATTTCGGCGACGGATTTCCCGACTACGCCTGGCGCGTGGAAGTCAGGGACACCGACTTCGACGTTGT
>JAUSOK010000052.1 GCA_030656035.1 Syntrophales bacterium | reverse complement strand
TGCCATGGCGGTGTCAAACCCAATGCCAACTGAAATAAATCCGTGTCTCTCATGATGATCCGTATCAACCTTTCTCATTCCTTGATGACGGACCTCTATCATGTTCCGAACCGGGTTACCCATACATTTTAGCGAGGAGCCTAATTTTTTTTGTAGCAGCTTTCTTTTGGAAATGAGCAAGCTGTTCTCGCAAGTTAACCATGGGATGCGCCTTTCAACTTAGTAACAGCCGTTAGCCAACCATTGAAGATTGGACAACTCTCTCGAATTTTCGTCAAGCCAATTGCTTTGGCAATCGCAATACCCGTCAATGTCTTTTTGAATTGATCCGAAAGGTCTTCCAGTCTCTTGGATGGCGCTCTCATTGGTGAATCGTCGATATTCTCTGGTTCACCGCATTCTGCAAGAATCTTGTTAATTTTGGACGGGGATACATGTAACAGCTCGGCGAGTTTTTGTGGTTCACTGAAAAGCAACGCTTCAAATTCGTGTATGGCGACGTAGGGAATAAATCGCCTGTCCGAACCACAGGTTCCAAAAAGCTTGTTCACTTGGGCTTTTGTTTCACTATTGATTTTTTCTGCTTTTTTACTTGGAGTGGATTGCCGTTTCGCTTCTTCTAACCCTGGCCAATCGCTTTTAATCCCATAGTAATCCACAAAAAGCGTTAGATAGGTGTCTCGCCGTTGCTTCAGATGAAGCTCGATATCATTCTTCACCCGAGCAAATCTGACATCCCCGCCCTTCTGACCCGGCTTGGAAATAATAATCGGTGTCATAAAAACACTATGCCCAGCCAGGTAGGGCACCAATATGTCCGCTATGAAGATTTTTTCGGTAGGCCCCTCCACAAGAGCCACGATTTCAACATAATCACTCATAGACAGGTCCTCCGGAAATGACATTCTTGCTCCAGAGTTCGCCGACAGAATAGGTTTCAAGCCACACGTTAAAGTCCTTTTCATGCAGTCTCTCAAAGGTTGAAGCACCATCTTTGCGGTTGACTACAATTACATCTTCAACGCCGAAATAATCTATCAGAGCGGGGGATTGTGTGGCCCCGATCAATTGCGTCCGCTTGGAAGCGTTTTGGATCAGTTCGGCTAAGATGGCGATTGCGGACGGATGCAGACCCAGTTCGGGCTCATCAATAATGATTGTTGAAGGCGGCTTCGGTTGAAGCAACGCTGTTGCGAGGCAAATGAAACGGATAGAACCATCGGAAAAATGATAAGGCTGCATGGGGTAATCCGAGCCCTTTTGCCGCCAGGAAAGATTAACTTTCTGTTTTTCTCCAAATTCTGTCACATCCAGAAGAAAATCATCGAAAAAGGGCATCACCAGCCGTACCGAATTCAGAACTTCCCGATACGCATCTGGGTGCTCGGTTTTGAGTCGCAGCAGATAAGGAGCGATGTTGGAAGCATCAAAACGCAACACTTTATTGTCCTGGATTATTTCATAGTGCCTCATTGCTGCCGTGGCGCTGGTATCATGGAAGTGATAGATCTGCCACGAAGAAATCGCATCATAAACCGGCCTGCTGTATTTGCTGTCCGATGAATCACCCTTTGCTTCTTTTACCAGCAACGATTTACCGTCTGGGCTGTCACCCAGATTCCACCAACCAGTTTGTCCAAGCTTGTAGTAACGGGCTTCATCTGTAAGCAAACAATTTTCCGATGGACCAGACTTTATATTGAAGCGATAACCGCGAACACCAAAACGTGCTTCGAATTCGATTTGTGACGTCACTTTCCGGCCATTGAAGAGGAAATCGCTGATTCCGCCGCCAGAGCGAATGTATTCATCAAGGTTGCCGTCAATGACCTTTCGCAGCAGTCGAAAGAATTCAACCAGATTGCTCTTACCGGCGCCGTTGCCGCCAATGAAGATGTTCAGGTCTTTGAGTTCAAAATTCTCCAAGGACCGGATGGACTTGAACCCACGTATTGTCAACTTGTCCAGTGAATTAGCCATTTACACGCCCTCCGGATCTCATATGCGTTTCATGAATTTCTCTTCGATAAGGCGAATTTTCCAAGTGACTTCCCCCGATACTTGTACCACAGGTTAAGTTAGAGTTCCGCCATTTTTTTATCTCAAACAGGCTTTCTGCCCACTACAATTGTATCAAGGGCCGCCAACATGCCAGGTGGTGCGGGGCTGGGAGGAGAAAAATCCCCGGCTATCATTGGTATTATTGAGCAACTGATTGGCCCCTCATTGCTTCAGGTATGTGATCTCAGCCCCCCGCATCATCCGGGCTTCCTGGACACCTGCTTCGAGAGAGAACGCGCCGCTTTCAAACTTCTGGAACATGTCGAGACCGCGATCCAGGGAGATTCTCCAGCCTGTGTCGGTTTCTACACTGCGGGCATGAAAGTTGGGGCTGTGGCTCAGTTCCCAAGAAAAACTCACACGGGAGCCGGTGAAGGATTCCACAATCTGACGGAGAAACTCCTCTTGCTTTTCACATGTGCCGGGATCGGACTGTGTTACCAGATGAACCTCCATCTCATCCCCTTCCGGCACCAGTTCATGGACCATTTGCAGAAATTCCATAAGATTGCGGACCTGAAAGAAAAGCCTTATGTAAGGGTCTTGGACGATGATTCTTCGCGCCCCTTGTAAGTGGTTGGCAAAGATACGGCGATAACTCCAGCCACGGGCATTTTCGGGAATGGTCAAGTGACCTTGGAGGGGAACTGATACCTGGCCAGCGCCCAATGAAACGCCGCCGGAAGAAGTGGGCTTTGCTGGGTCAGGTGCAGAGTGGTCTTCTGTTCCCGCTGTTTGTTCAGCACCCTCTCGCGTGCCTGCTTCTTCTTCCGATGCCTCTTTGGATGGTCTCCGAAAAAAGGCGGGGTACTGAACCTCTTCCGGCGTGAGGACCGTCAGCAGCTTTCCGTCTGATATACGGCGATAAATGAAATCATGCGGCGCGAACGTGTCGTCAATGCGCAGGATGTGCTCTCTAACCCGACGCCGCTCCTCCATCGCGAACCGCAGCATCTCCTCACACTCCGCCTCGTTGCAATTACCATCGGGATAGATAAGTTTCATCAGGCCCGAGAAGGTTTTTTCAATGCCCGTCTCGTCGCGGGTGGACAATTCTGAAGCGATTTCCATGTGCGCTTTATAGTTCCCGGTAAAATCTTCGTTGCGCAGGTGCTTGAGGGTCTCTGCAAGGTAATCCACAATGAACCCGTAACCAGCGGAAAAGAGTTCGCTGCTGATGACGGGGGATTCCCAACCGGGGCTGTAAGCATGGATGCGATCCAGAAAGGCAGAGTCGATATATTCATCGGGAAGCGGTTCAAAGAAATGGGAATGCTTGAGCATATAAGGGACGGATTTCTTCGTGTTGCCCATGAAGACCATCGAAGCCTCGGCGCTCAACTGTTCGATACCGCGAGAAAAGGATTTGTTGGCCATGTAGTTCTTCATTATGTCCACGAGACCCTTGTCCACCTTTTTATCTTTGCCTGCGAACTCGTCAAAGCAGATACAGTCCCAGTATCCTACAAGGCCTATGCGACCGTTAGAATTGTTCACGAAGAGTTTCGGCGTCGTGACCTCGGAACCTGAAATCAGGATGCCGTTCGGAGAAAACTCTGCGTAGATGTGAGATTTCCCCGTTCCTTTCGGCCCCAACTCGATGAGGTTGTAATTGTGTTCGCAGTAGGGAATGAGGCGGAGGAGAAAAAGGAACATTGCCCGGCGGCTCAGGACCTCCGGGTTGAAACCGATTGTCTGCATCAGGAGGCCCAACCATTCATCCGATGTGAAATGGCTACGGGCTTTTACGAACTCCTCGAAATCAATTCGCGATACCTGGATCGGTTTCAGCGCGTCGATCTGCCAAGGGCTGGACTTCCGGTCTTCCGTAATCTCATAGGTCAAGTCCGTAATGCACCAGATGCCACCGACGAGTAGTTTCGGATGGCGACGAACGAAATCATCAGGAACAGGCACCTTTGTCAGCCCAAGGTTAGAAAACTTAGCCTCGTAGTAGCCACCCTTATCATTCAACTCCACAGTGACTTTATCAATGATTTTGTGGTTGCCCTTTTCTTTGATCGTGGATTTCACCAGTTCTGACTGGTTCCGGTACACGTAGTGCCTTGCCAGTATCTTCCGGACACTTTCCAGTCCCGCTTCAAGTGCTGCGGTATCATCTGTGGCGCAGTGCTGGCCCAGAAGATATTCAAGAACATAGGTCGGGACGATTGCGTTCTGCTTGAGCCCCTTGGTCAGGTCTTTACGAACCACCAGCCCTGGAAAATACTCAAGAATCTTCCGATCAAGAGTGCTAAGTTTGGCCGGTGTCAGATCCAGAGGTTCCGGTGTTTCGTCCGAATTGGGTAAAGGTTCATCATTCATCAAAATCGCTCCCAAATGGTTTTTGTAATCTGAGTGTATAACTCCTGTAAACGACCGACTGATTGGTCCCCGGCAATGTCTCTTCCATGCGCAGTTCGATCTCCTGGTTATTGAAAGCGTCAGCGTTCCGGGAGAGCGCGAGAACTATATTCGTTTCTCTCCGTCGGGCCTCGCTGTCGCCAGAGTCAAAGGAAACGCTACGGACCTCAGAGAGGGGCGCACCATCTTTGGAGAACAACCCTATCCGAAGTTGTCGCGCAAGAATCTTGTCATCAACCGGCTGCTCCTGATAAAGTGCGAAACTGGCCTGGCCGGTCGTAATTTTCGACGGCATCCGGAGCACATCCACCTCAACCCGGCTGGTGTCACTGGCGCGTGCCTTGTGGATGCGTAGTACGGGCACAACGACCTCCTGGGGTGTTATCCCACCATGAACATATCGTTTTCCAGATCCCTGCAATGGGAAGCGTCCCAGGGAAAGAGGAAAGGCAGCCGTCCATTTCCCGGTCAAGCCGAGATCGGCAGCCAGGAAGAGTTTCACTCCTGGACCGTTTTGCACTTTCGTCCCGATAGCAAAACGCCGGTTTCTGTAGGTCCATTCCGTCGCCTGCGGCAGGGTGGCCATATCGCCTTCAGCCACGGCCTCCTGCTGGAAGAGGAACCCGTGATCCGAAGTCAAAATCATATTCGTGGCGTTGATGTTGGCAATTTTCTTGAGAATCCTCATCAATTCGCCAAAAGCACGCTCGACGGCATCCACGGTCTGAGCCTCCGTAGAAACGGAATCCCCCACGGCGTCAATAGCATTGTGATAGATGTAAACCACGTCGTGATCGCGCATCAGGGCGCGGCCCTCGGTCTTGGTGTTCAGTTCCAGAAACTGCTCCGCCTGTAGGGCGATGCCTCTTCCGTTGGTCTTGGCTTTGACGATCTCGCTGCGGTTTTGTGTTCCGATGGTGCTGCGACTGTCCAAGATCACGTTGCCGGTGGACCCGTCTATTTCACGGGTCTTGCCGGGAAGGAGTGCCGCCATCCCAAGCTGTGTGTAGGAAGGCAGCGCACCGAGCATAGCCTCCACTTCGCATGTCCACCGATCCTCATTTCTCAGAGTGGCAGCAAATTCACAGGCCGCCTCGTAGCGCAGGGCGTCGGAGATCACCACAAAGACCTTCTGACCTTTTTCCAGGAACGGTTGCACGTAGCGATCGAAGAACGCCGTTTGTGGGGGAAGGACCTCCGACGACCACCGGGACAGCTCCCGGATTCGGTCGCTCCAGCAGTCCGTCAGGGGAAGAAGAAAATTGTTCACATAGGTCTTCTCCACCCAGGCGGCTGTCTTCTCCATCAAATTGGTCTGTGCATAGTGGCGCAGGTGGAACCAGAACCGACGGTAGGCCATGTCGATCCGCCACCAGCTTTGGGTGTACCGGGTAAGACCTTCATCCAAGGCGCCCACAGTCAGCTCTGCTCCCGCGACCAGCTCCCGTAATTCCACTGCCAGCTCCAAGGCTCTATAACCGTGCTCATGGGTCGGATACCAGAACGAACGGCGGCGGCGCTGAATGATCGGAAGGATTGCTTCTTTGCCTGCACCCGCCTCGAATGAACGGCAAAGCGAATGAATGATCTTCTTCTCGAAAACTGGAAACTCATCCGCATCCAGGATGATGGTAATGTCTGAGAGCGACTCCAATCGGGCTTCGACGTGAAGATCCGCCTCCAGACGAGTAGACCAATGCCGGAAAGTATCAGCGTGACTCTGGCTGTCCTTCCATCTCTGAAGAAAAACCCGTCCGTGGGGGTTTAACGAGGCCGAAGTCTCCAATGGATTGGTCCCTCGGAAAAGACTCACAGCAAAATCCACAAGCGTCGGTTCATCAGCGGTGTAGCTGAAAAGCGCTGCTACTCCCTTCCAGAAGTCGCCCACCAATTCAGCCGGACCCAGCGCTTCGGTCAGAGGGTCAAAAAGCGATGCCAGAGACGCTTCCCGAAGGAAATGCAGGAGCAGGGTATCCACATCCGGGGCGGTCCCAGCCAGGACGGCCATCATCTTCAGGCGGACGGCGTCTGCGTCATCATCTTTGTCCAAGATTCCCCGGAGGGCCTCGATGCGTTTCTGTGCGTTGAAAAAGGGAAGATGCTGTTCGACGACGTGATGGAAGTCATAGGAAAGGCCGGTATCCTGCAACGCCAAAGAGGCCCGGTCTGCCTTGTATTCATGGCCCTGAAGGAGAAGGTCGAGGAGCCAGTTGTCCGCATCGTTTGGCCGGGGGCTGGGGAAATAAAGCAGAAACCGCGTATTTCGATCTGGATGGCGCAGGATGCGCACCTTCACGCCGAACTCGTTATTCTCTACGCGCACCTTCTCAACGTCATCAGCGGTAAAAGTCTCAAATTCCTTGGCCCAATCTCCCTCACCGTCATACCAGAAAACGAGGCGATGTCGGCCAAGAACCTGCCGGAGGCTGTCGTGGATGCGCTTCATCCGTCCTCCTCTTTGGCCGCCAGGCCAGGAATGGGGGCAAGGGCTTTGCCGAATTTGAGATAGTTTACCTTAACGCCGTCATCAAGGTCCAGTTCGATTCGCTGTTGGGCGAGCGGGAGGATAATCTCTCGCTCGTACTCCTCACATTCGTGGAGGTTCCTCTTGAGAACGTCGCTCTCCTTGCGGGCCGCCGTCTTTTCTCGGGCGTTTTCGCTGGTGGCCTGGACGTGCTCCAGATGCTCAATGCGGGAGCGTAGCTTATGCAGGTAATCTCGTAGATAGCTGTTTAGCAAGACGTTTACGGTGTCGCGGGTGTAGCGGTGCAGATAGATGAGGGCGGAAAATCCCTTCTTCGGGCTTTGAAACAGCCAGTAGATGGGGCGTTTTTTATAGGTCTGGACGTGGTCTTTGGAGAAGTCGTTGAGAAAGTATTTGCGCAGGTCTTTGCCGAGGGATTCCTCGATGAAACGGAGATTTTCTTCCAAGGTGGCCTCGCCGAACGTGAGGCGAAGGAAGTCGCGGGTTCGAGCCACAATGTCGTCCTCGAACCACTCACCATCAAGGACGGGAAGGATGCCGTCGGCATCGGGGGTGAAAGTGAGTTGATCGAAGGGCTTGCCGACCTTTGCGAGGTAATGCTCCAGGGTGTCCCCGGTATTCGCGAGGATCAATCCCAGCGCGTCGAGGGAGTAGCGGCCCATCATACAGCCGACGGCATAGGAGAGGAACTCCTTCAAGGTGTCGGCCAAAAGCAGGGATTCCAGCTCTTCCTCGCTCTTCTTATCACTGTAACGGTAATGGGGGTTGCAGGTCATGGTGATTTCGTTCAGAGGGACGTCGGGGGTCAGTTCCTCTTGCAGGCCGTAGGCTTCGATGAAGATGCGGTTGTTTTCTTCTTCGAGGCGCTGCATCTCCAGAGTTATCTCGCGCCAGTGGGTGCGGAGTTTGATGTATGTGGCTTTAAGCGTTTGCTGGCGGTAGTCGGGATACAGCAGCGGCAAGTTGTTGAAGTCCCACGAGGTTTCGTAGAAGTCCCAATCCTTTTTGCAAAAATCTATGCAGGCACGTGCATTACCATCACTCGTCACTCCGGGAATCGGGAGACTTTTAGCAAGACCAACAGTGACGTTGATTGTCCCCCCCTGTATCTTCAGAAGAGTACTGACGGCATTGCTGTTGAGTGCGGCAACAAGTTTTTCAAGATCCTTCCCAAAAGCTGATGGAGCAGCATCTACAAATGCGAACAAACTTGGTCTCCACCTAAATGAAGGTCTGCCCGTCGAAACTTTTCCCCAAGATACTGCTGGTTTGAAAAAATATTGTGTGTTTCTTGGGACGGACTTCTCAAAGTTTTTTATTTCTGCCCCATTGTTTTCCCAGTTCATTACGGTCAAAGTGTTGCCGAACCACTTTCTATATCCCCCGGCTTTATCAACAGGTACCCACTTATTATTTTCATCCGTAAGCCGGATTTTTATTCGATCTACCTCCCAGAAATTCCTGAGAAAGCGACTGTCATCACGCGTTCCCAACCCTTCTTTCACGGCAAAGAAATCGCCTATTTTTTTATTATTGAACGCTCTCCTAATTGTAGGCGATAGCCAATATGCGATCGGGTATCCGGGTATTTTCTTAAAGTCGGCTGTGGATGCACGGAAAAAACCGGTTGGCAGTGGAAAGTTGTCAGTGGGTAGCGAAGATTTTAGGAGGGCTTGTTTTTCGGCTTCGGAATCACCATCGACGAGTCGTAGATATCCACCTTTGTATTCAGGCCGGTTCGCATGTTCCAAGATGAATGCGGTTGTCGAAACCACCTCTCCGCCGATGCTGTCGAATGCCCTTGCCCCCAGATGTGCCATAGATAGAATTGTTTCTTTTCCAAGGAGATTAACTCTAAGTTTCTCAAACGATGAAAGGAACATCCAACTCTGCATGGTGATCATGGCAACCGCCCCCTGCTGCACTACCAGATCAAGATTACGCTCAATAAACATCGCAAAGAGATCAGATTTGCTGTCCGGGTAATTGTCCTTCGCCCATGTCCCCAACCGCCCGTTCATTCCGCCACTACCCATATACGGCGGATTGGCCACGACGACGTGATAGCGTTGCGAGAGCATCTCTGCCTGATCGATAGCGCAGAGGACCTTGCGGTGGGTTTCATTGAGAAGGAGGTCAGCACCTGGGCTTACCATTGCTAACCGGGACTTGAGGGTGGTCATTTCCGCTGCTGTCAGCACAGGCTGAATGAGCGACCCGAATGTCGAGGTATTCTCACGGAACTGGTGGATCTGACGCAGGACCTTTTCCGTAAAGAGTTCGCACAGGCTGGGCAGACGAAGGAAGTCGGTCATCTCCTGAGACGCAATTTCTACATCTTCAAGGCACATTACTTGCGGCTGGACGGGATTACGGAAAGCTACTCTGGATTTCTCACGAGCCTTGCAGACGAGGGAGAACTGCGCAAGCTGGGTTGCCCGTGGACAGATTTCCAGGCCAAAGAGGTTATGCCGTAGGATGAGGCCGGGAATCTCGCTGGGCGCGTGGCCTTCCTCCTCGTAGATAAGATAGAGAAGGTCAAACGAGTATGTGAGCATGTGCCCGGAGCCGGTGGCGGGGTCGAGCAGACGGATCTCCTCTGGTTTGGTGATTTTGAGGAAGCCGGTGTCGGGTTCGCCCTCGATGTAGTAGGGCATATGCTTGCGGAGCCGGGAACCGGGGCGATTCAGTAGCCAGAGGCGGCCAAGGGAGTTCTCGACGAGGTAGCGGACAATCCAGTGCGGCGTGAATAGCTGGGTGACGGCGGGGATGTCCTCGGTAGGCACAGCGCTCTTACGAGCCATGACCTGGTCTTTCTTTTCCGCGATGTAAAACTGGTAGAGCCAACCGATGATCTCCACCTCGGCGCAGTCGCCATCGGTGATCGCACTGCGGAAGCCTTGGGCAACGGAATGCTCAGTAAGAAGGTCGTCAGGTAGGAGAAGTTCGGTCTCGTCGTCCAGCGCCTCAAAGAGAAACGGCATAAGATTGTGGTAATAGCGGCAGGCAGCCAGGACAAGATGACGGTACACCTCCCCCTGGGGATCTGCCGATGGTATTCGCCCGTCGAGGAGGTCGTTGATCCGGACAGCATCGGTAAATGGGCCAAGTTCGGTGGGAAGAGCACCGTTGCGGGTGAGTTTCAGTATTTCCGGTTGGGTTTCTTCCTCATTAACTGGGGTAATGACGCGGCAGAGGAAAGGATGCCATCCCCGAGCATCGAGAAAGCGCAGGGCGGCGAGACGGTTGAACCAGGTGTAGGCAACGCGCTCAATGAGGCCAGGGCGATCCTTTTCCGCCTTCCCCTTGATACTCATCCTTTGTTTCGCCTTTTCTCGCAGGTCGGGCGTGTCACCGGTGAGGACGAAATCGAGTTTCCGTCCGACGGCTTCGATCAACTGGCGGCGGACGTTCGGAGCGAAATTCTTGAGAGCGTTCAAATTCATCGTTTCCTCACAGACTGATCCGTGTGCCCTTTTTTATCTCAGCCAGGGCAATTTTGCGTAAAGCGGCCAGCCATCTATCGAGATCCGCCTCAGTGGTGACATACGGCAGGCCGCATTCGGCTTTCAGGCTGGTCGCAGGTATGAAACGTGGCTCAGCCACCCTTGGAGGCTCTCCACCCGCATTTCCAGGGTAACCGCCGGGGGGAGCAGGTGGGGTCACCAACCGGTTCAGTAAGGTGAGTTGGGCCGGATAATCCGTTGATGTATAACGGGCCAGACGATCCCGAATGGCGCTGATAAACCGGGCTGATTGCAAGGTTTGTTTGATCTCGTCAGATTTTTGAAGCACCTGGGCCTTTTGTGCATTGTCGAGCCCGGCAAACTCTGGCACTGTCTTCAGTTTCGTCTCATGCTCTTCGAGGACTGCCATACTTTGCAGGCGCTCTTCAGCCAGCCTCGCGTCGATCAGAGCGCGAACACGGGTCACGGCTGCCTTGGCATCGGGAATGACAGTGCCTCGGAACGGTGCGACGGATGTCGCCAAGAGCCGGAGAGGGGCAATATCTTCAGTGGATACTTCGGCGAAGTTGGCTTCCTCTTCCCGAAGAAAGGTCATCGCTTCGTCGTAAACCTTCCGCTGTGGCCCCTTCATAAAAGCCTTGATCGGATCAAGGAAATCGCCTTTGGCTGTCAGCAACTCGTCCTGAAAATCGGCCAGGTTGTTGAGGAGATAGGTGAAATACTTGCCCCCCAAGTCCTCGATGCTGCGGATTACCGGTTCGAGATTTCCCAAAAATGGGTAACGGCTTTGCTGGTCAAGCAACGCTCGCAACTCTCGGGCTTCCTTGGTCAGCATCTCGGATGTAAGCTGGGCTACTGAACGGGCGTCAGTGGCATCGTTGATCTGGTCGAAAAACTCCTGATGGAACCGTTTCAAGGCTGCCACAGTAGCGGGGCTGAACTGTTCCTGTAACCGGACACGCACTGCACCGCGCTGGTGGGTATTTTTCAGCGCTTCCAGGGCGGCCCGCGCATCCAGGAGGTCGGTTGTGCGCAACTCCACCTTCCCGAGACGGAACAAACGCGCCACAAAAGTAAGTACAGCCATAGGATACCAGCCGTAGGGCCGTTTCCCGAACTGACGAATGATCTCCTCCACGGAGACCCGCTCCCCGATATTCTGATTGCGGGCAACATAGGTCAGGATTTCCTGTTCTGCCTCAGACAGGGTATGGTCAATCCCTTCCAGTAGATCGCTGGGGTCGAGCAGAGTTTTGGACAATGTCGTCTCGTCAAAGACTCCTTTTAGCATCTTCAAACTCGGATAGGCGAAGCGGATGAGTTCCTGGGCGGCTTTGGCGAAGCGGTTGCGGGTATCTCCTTCGCCTACGTTTTCCAGCTTTGACGCATTCAGATACAGCGGGGTCTTGCTGAGCAATTCGGTACAGCGGACTTGTAGATCGCTACGACGTTTGCCGTTTTGCTGACCACGTTCGGTGAGAATGGATCGCCGCGTTTCCTCGATCCCTGCGCCGGTGTTCTGCTGGATGTATTTCTGAGTTTTCAGATAGAGACGGGCCTCGTCGATGAGCCGATTGTCGGCGGGCAGGACGGCAAGAAGTTCGGCCTTGCCGGTGTTCTGGGCTATCAAGGCGTTGAGGCTGTCGTGGTTTGGATGATCGGGGGTGATGACATTGATGCTCACGTCCGCATCCTTGCCCACCAGTTGATCGTCAAGACGCCGGGCATAGGTGTAGTCCTGGTAATTGCCTTCATAGCGGATTTTTGGATCGCGGAGCACATCTGAAAAAATAATGTCGCCGAGGAGTTTCATAAGCTGGGACTCCTCGATCTCAGTGTTCTTGATCTCAACCTCAATATCTTTTTCCATGTCAGTCAGGAACTCGTAGAACTCCCCGTTCCGCTGGAGGTAGGATTGGGTTTCGAGGAGGTTGAGTGCCTCACGGACCGCTTTTTCATGGGCCGCGATTTCGACCTCCGGCTTATCGATGAGAAGTATGGCGATGTTGCGTGGCGTTGCCTTGAACTCTCGGACCCATTTCAAAAGGAACAGGGCCTTGAGGATACGTTTCGCGACGGGATTGTCCAACTGCCTCTCCGCCTGGCGGACGGAGGTCTGGAAGTCGCCACGGATAGAGGCCGCGATACCGTCGAACATCAGATCAAACGGGGCGAGTGCGCCGACATTTTGATTGATCAACTTCTTTGCAACATCCTGGAAAACTGATAACATGGAGCGTTCGCCGACAGCCGTGTGCTTGCCTGTGAAGGCGTCGTGTTCCGAGAGTCGCACTATGGCCTTCTGGAAAAGATCGAATTGATAAGGATGGAAGGGGTAGAAACCGCAAAACTCATCGCTGCCCCGCCACCCCTTGAACTCCATCGAACCGTCACCGAAGCGGAAGAGGGTTTGCATGTTATCGCGTTCGCGGTCATAGATCGCCGTCAAGACAGGCGGTTCGTCTTCCGTCTTTGCCAGCAGGCGCTTCTGGATAACCTCGCGCACATCCGCACTCGTAAGGGTTAGCTGGGTCTTGAAGCGTCCGGCGATCTTGCTGACGTCCTGACGCAGTTCTGGCCGAAAATTGATCAGGACCTTCTGCAAATCACCCTGGGAGGTAATGAACACCCAGGCACGCCCATTGCAGACCGTGGCAAGGGTTTCTGTCACAGTCTGGAGATTGAGCATGAGTTTGGAGTCCTGCCCGATGAATTGCCCAACCTCGTCTACGAAGAAATTCAGGCGAAACCCAGGAACCTGCCTTTGAATATATGCCTTTACCCGCTCGGCAAACGATTGAATGGAAACCTTATAGCCATCCCTCTTGCGGTCGAAGAGTTTCAAACACTCCTCGTATGTTTTTCCGGAATGCTTTGAGTAGGCGTTGGCAAAGGTCTCGTTTTCCAGGGTTTCGATGACGGGGAGGTCTTCCTCCCAGGAATGCTTGCTGATGTCGGCATAGGTCTTTTTGAAATCTTCCAATTCGCCACGAGAATCCAGGTCGCACTCAAACTCGGCAATGTGTCCTTGCTTCGCATAGTATCCTTGCAGTTCGTTGAGAACCTTGACGAATACCTCCAGAATGGGCGCGGTCGAGTCGCCCCCGATTGCATCTGCCTTCTGATCGATATTGAAGAGCAAACTGCGGGAGGGAACGGCTGCCGCCAGCCGCAGATCTCCCTGTACGATCTCATCGTCTATCTTGGGCAGGATGAGCTGGGCGGCGGTCTCGCCTCCTGGCAAGGCCCGGTTCTCCAAGACCAGGGAAAGGATCTTCAAGAGATGGGACTTCCCCGAACCGAAGAATCCGGAGATCCACACGCCGTTGGCGTTTGGCTCGTTAAGGTAACGGTTGGCCAATTCATCCAACCCCCTTCGGATTTCACCGGTGATGACATATTCCTCAACCTCGGTCTGAAGGTAGCGATCATCGTCCGCTTTGATGACTCCCTCGATTGGGCGTTCCACGGGTTTTCTGAAGAGTTCATGGATTTTCATTGGGTTATCCTATAGTGATCGAGATTGAATGCGCGATAGTAAGCCCTCGTGAACCTATGGCTCTGAGGTGGATCAATAAGCTGCCCGAAGAGGCGTAACTGTGAGGCCCCACTCTCTTCATGGGTGTACTCGCCGGGGAAAAACATGACAATGGGATGTTTCATCATGGCCGGTTGCAGGGACTCAAGAATGGTGTGGGTTCGCAGGAACGGATAGACATGCCCCACGCCCTTGATCAGGCTGACTTTAATGTCCGGTACACCGATGATCTTGGAGAGCCGGGGGATAAGCCGGGTCTTCGGATCAGCCACGTTATTCAGCATCTCCAGCATCTTGCGTTTTGGCATGGCGGGTTCGCTTTCGATGGCCTTATCAAAGCGGCCAGAGGACGAGAGGAGATCGAGGACCATATCAAAAAGATCAACGACGGCCACAGAAATCCCCTCTTTTCTCAGCCTTGCTATGATGGCGGCGACGGTCTGCTCCATCTTATCTTCATCCCCAGGATGGTAGGTCTGAATGAAAATGGGCACCTCATTTGCCAAACCCTTCATCGCCAAGAAGTCCGGGTGGCTGAGAATTTGAAAAAGCTGTTCCTGTGAATTTTTCATTTGCCTTTCCGAATGGCGGCGATTTCCTCATCGGACCATAGGAATCCGGCGAGATACTGTGCATCATCGGCGACGATGCTGTCAATGACCCGTTGCGTCTGTATGGGGCGAGTGATCCGTCGTTCCCCGTTTTCCTCTCGAATCATTCCAGCCTCCATGAGCATCAATAACAGAACATTCCGAACCTTTCTACTACTTGATTCGGTCAGTTCACCCAACTCCGGATGGGAGGGAAGCCTGGCGGCAATGAAATTATTATAGTCCGAAGGCCGAAGTACCAAATCAAAATCCGCCAACTTGCCTCTCAATACATCAGCGGCAAATTCGCGGACCAGGGCGGCGTACTTTGTAGCAGCCAGCCATGCCATCGCTGCCCTTTCTTCACTCGTACCCCCGGCAAGTAACGCAATCTGATCCTTCGTGAGGAGTTCCAGACGCGTACGGATCTCCCGCTCCATTCTCTGGAGGGATGTCTTTGTTCGGCTTTGGAAGGCATTATTTGCGAGCACCTGCTGCCGCGCACCTGCCCACGTTCCGCAGGCAAGATAAGCATCGGCAGCAATTCGAGCCAAATCGGGACGAAGGGATACGGATGTAAAGCTGAGACGATAAGGATCAGGAAGTAATTTATTACCTTGGTTCAAGATTGACGTTACCTCCTGTGTGTACGGCCTGAATGTACGTTAAAAACACAAAACCCCGTTCTCTTCTGGAGTAACGGGGTTTTAGTAATCAGTACATGGTACACTCACGCATGGTTATAGACCCGCAAGTTATAATTACCAGTTTACAGAGACCGCCTTAATTATCACGATTTACAGAAGAATGCTACTATGAAACGAAAGACAGATGGATAAATCTTCAGTGAAATCAATCAGCCTCAAAATGAACTAAAACAGGCTGTCACGCATTTGCACCTTTCAAACCGAAGTCAATGAATTCGTCCGAATGGTTATGGTGTAGAGTTGTATTTGCTATCCTTAGATACCTGTCTTCTTCACAGATTTATTGAGGAAATATGCATCAACAGGATGAACCTCTTTATTAGATATTAGATAAGAATTTGCTTTTTTTACAAAATTAGCATAGGATAATACAACCTTATATGTCAACAAGAGAATGCCTGCTAAATGCGTAAAGTCGCCCTGTACATCTCAAATTCTCCAGATGTTATGAAAGGTAAAAAATAGGGGCCATGTAATTGACGGCTTGACCTTCGACAATACTTATTATAAATGCTCGCCACAGACGACCGATATCAGGTCGTCTGTGGCGTTTTCGTTAACGCCGGTTAAAGATACCGGCTTTTTTTAAAGGATCAGAAATGTTCGGAGCCATCGTCAGAAAATTTATCGGCAGCAAGAATGAACGTGAAATGAAGCGGTTATCGTTGACTCTGCACGAAGTCAATGATCTGGAAGCGTCCGTTGCAAAAATGACGGATGCCGAGTTGGCACTTAGGACGCCCTATTTCCGGGAAAAGCTGGCCCAGGGCGCTGCGCTCGATGACATCATGGCCGAAGCCTTTGCCGTTGTCCGCGAAGCAGCCCGGCGAACGGTGAACATGAGGCCTTTCGATGTTCAAATCCTGGGCGGGCTGGTCCTGCACGAAGGCAAGATTGCGGAAATGAAGACCGGTGAAGGAAAGACCCTGGCGGCCACCATGCCTATGTATCTGAATGCCCTGACGGGCCGGGGCGTCCATCTGATCACCGTCAATGATTACCTGGCCCGGCGGGATGCGGAATGGATGGGGCCCATCTACCGCATGCTGGGCATGAGCGTCGGCGTGGTCGTTCATGGTCTTGATGATGATGAGCGGCGCAATGCCTATCATTGCGACATTACTTACGGAACAAATAATGAATTCGGCTTTGATTACCTGCGCGACAACATGAAATTCACGCTGGAGGATTATGTCCAGCGTGAATTCCATTATGCCATCGTGGACGAGGTGGACAGCATTCTGATCGATGAGGCCCGGACGCCGCTGATCATTTCCGGCGCGTCCGAAGAATCGACCGACAAGTACTACCAGATCAATCAGATCATCCCCCGCCTGCGCAGGGATAAGGATTATACCGTTGAAGAAAAGAGCCGCACCGTCGTTTTGACGGAAGAGGGCGTGGCCCGCGTCGAGACCTATCTCAAGGTACAAAACCTCTTTGACCCCAAGAATATCGAACTGCTCCACCATACCAACCAGGCCCTCAAGGCCCATTCCCTTTTCAGGCGGGATGTGGATTATGTCGTTAAGGACGGGGAGGTCATCATTGTCGATGAATTCACGGGAAGGGTGATGCCGGGCAGGCGCTACAGCGACGGCTTGCATCAGGCGCTCGAAGCAAAGGAAAAGGTCAAGATTGAACGCGAGAACCAGACACTGGCTTCCATCACCTTCCAGAATTTCTTCAGAATGTACAAGAAACTGGCCGGCATGACCGGAACCGCCGATACGGAAGCGACGGAGTTCGATAAAATCTACAAGCTGGAAGTGCTCGTGGCGCCCACAAACATGCCCATGATCCGGGAGGATCACACCGATGTGATCTACAAAACGGAACAGGAGAAGTTCAACGCCGTCATCGAGGAAATCAGGGAAATGTATGAGGCGGGACGGCCTGTTCTCGTCGGGACTATTTCCATTGAAAAATCGGAACTGCTCAGCAAATATTTGACCCGTACAGGGATCAAGCATCATGTTCTCAACGCCAAGCACCACGAACGGGAAGCGGAAATCATCGCCGCGGCCGGCCAGAGGGGTGCGGTGACGATCTCCACGAATATGGCGGGCCGGGGCACGGATATCAAGCTGGGAGAAGGCGTGGCCGATCTGGGCGGCCTTCATATCCTCGGGACGGAACGGCATGAGAGCCGGCGCATCGACAACCAGCTCCGGGGCCGTTCGGGAAGACAGGGCGACAACGGCTCTTCAAGATTCTATCTCTCTCTGGAAGACGATCTCCTCAGGATATTCGGGGCTGAGAGAATTTCCGGGATTATGGACAAGATCGGCATTGAGGAGAACGAGCCCATCGAGCACAAGATGATTTCGAAAGCTATCGAAAATGCCCAGAAGCGCGTGGAGGGGCAGAACTTCGACATGCGCAAGCATCTGCTCGAATACGATGACGTGATGAACCGCCAGCGACAGGTTATCTACGAACAGCGCAAAAAAGTGCTGCGGGGCGAGCAGTTGTGGGAAGATATCGAGGAAATGCTCGATGAGGTTGTGGAAGAATTGATCCCTGACTTTATCGAGGAAAAGCAGCACCCGGAAGAGTGGAACCTCAAAGGACTCGATGACGCGATTTACAAACAGTTTTTCCTGAAGCTCAATCTCTGTGATCCGGAAAAGGGTCTCGGCATAAAAGAAATCGAAGAAGTCATTGTCGCCGCCGTCAAAGGCCATCTGAAGAAGAAGGAGGAGAACTTCGGCGAGGCCCTGATGCATCATCTCATGACAATGATCATGCTGCAATCCATCGACTCCCAGTGGAAGGATCATCTGCTGGCCATGGATCACCTGAAGGAGGGGATCGGCCTGAGGGGGTACGGACAGAAGGACCCTGCCCGGGAGTATCAGAAGGAAGGCTACTCCATGTTCATGGAAATGATCTACCGCATCAAGGCCGAGACGCTGCTGAAGCTGTGCGGTGTTCAGATCCAGCGCGATCAAGAGATTGAGGAAATGCAGGAAAAGCAGCGACAGGATTATATCATGAGCAGGGGCGAAGACACGCCGGAACCCAAAACCGTCAAGCGGGAGCATGACAAGATCGGCCGGAATGATCCCTGCTCATGCGGCAGCGGTAAAAAGTATAAGAAATGCTGTGGAAAGTGAAAGGATCTCCGCTTGCGAATCATTTTGCAGCGGCTGTGAAAAGATTTCAATAAGAGGGGATATGAAGATAGAACAGGAAGCATATGTTGTTCCCGGATTCCTGGCCAACGGCATCCATGCCGGCATCAAGGAAGACCGCAAGAAGGATCTTTCCCTGATCTATTCGACTGTGCCGGCGACGGCCGCTGCCGTATTTACCACCAACGTCTTCAAGGCGGCGCCGGTTCTGCTCGATATGGAGCGGATCAAATCGGGACGCGCCCAGGCTATTTTGACCAACAGCGGAAATGCCAATGCCGCTACCGGTCCGGAAGGTTATGGCGACGCACGGGCCACATCGGCGGCCCTGTCAAAAAGACTTAACATTCAGGATGACCTTGTTCTCGTGGCCTCCACGGGCGTGATCGGCCACCGGCTTCCCGTAAAAAAGATTGAATCCGGCCTGGATAAGCTGATCAAGGGGTTGAGGCCGGAAGGCGTTTCGGATGCGGAAGAGGCGATCATGACCACGGACCGTTTTCCGAAAATCGCCATCAGAAAAGGCCGGATCGGCGCCAGGGAAATCACACTCTGCGGCATGGCAAAGGGTGCGGGGATGATTGAGCCGCACATGGCCACGATGCTGGCTTACGTAATGACCGATGCCCATGTCGATGGCGCCGCCCTGGATCGGATTTTCCGCAGAGCCGTCGATCAAAGCTTCAATGCCGTTTCGGTCGACGGGTGCATGAGCACCAATGACACGGCCATCATTCTGGCCAATGGTGCGGCCGGAAACCCCGTCATCACGAACCGCTCGAAGTCTTTGCCCGTTTTTCAGGAGATGCTGGTTGGCGTTCTGTCGGAGTTGTCACAGTCCATGGTCAGAGACGGAGAAGGGGCCACCAAGATGATCCGGATTGACGTCCAGGGCGCCCGAACGTGTAGCGATGCAAGAAAGATTGCCTATGCCATTGCCAATTCCAATCTTTTCAAGACGGCTTGTTTCGGCCAGGACCCGAACTGGGGCAGAATCATTGCCGCGGCCGGGTCTGCGGGCATTCCCTTGCCTGTTGACGCAGTTGATGTTTATTTTGAGGAAACAGCCGTTTTCAAGCAGGGGCGAGGCGTAGCGAGGGATATGAAAAAGTTGCGGCAAATCATGAGCAAAGAAACGCTTCGCCTTCGCATCCAGCTCGACATGGGGGCAAAGTCGTTCTGTCTTTACACCTCGGATCTTTCCTATGATTATGTCAAAATCAATGCTCACTACCATACATAACGGCTGCGTGAAATATTTCCCCATAGAGCTTTTTTTCCATGATCAGCTTTTCTCGCCCAAATGTAAAAACATTGACTTTTTATCTTGATTATTCATGATGCATATGTTATTTCTCAACAGATTTCACACATTTCCCGATTGGCCGGCGTGTGCATTTCATCAAGGAATGTAACCGGTTGACACGACGGAGGTGGCGGAAAAAACACAACAGATAAGGAGTATGGAACATGGCAAGCATTTCAATGAAGTTGTTACTTGAAGCGGGGGTCCATTTCGGTCACCAGACCAACAAATGGAATCCCAAAATGAAACCCTACATTTTCGGGGCGCGCAACGGCATTTACATCATCGATCTCCAACAGACGGTGGCTCTGTTTCAGTCCGCTTATAATTTCATTGTCGAGATGGTAGCCGATGGCCGTGAGCTCCTCTTTGTAGGGACCAAGAAACAGTCGCAGGAATCCATCCGCGAGGAATCGCAGCGGTGCGGCATGCCCTATGTGAATCAGCGCTGGCTGGGCGGGATGCTGACGAACTTCACGACCATCAAGAAGAGCATCGACCGCTTGAACACACTGGATAAAATGATAGCCGATGACAGTATCAAAGCCTTCCCGAAAAAGGAAATTCTGAAGCTGCAGAAAGAAAAGGACAAACTGGAGAAGGTTTTAGGCGGCATCCGGAACATGAAAGGCTATCCGGGCGGTCTTTTCGTCGTCGATCCGAAACGCGAACTCATCGGCGTGAATGAGGCGAAAAAGTTGCGGATTCCGATCGTCGCCATGGTGGACACGAACTGCGATCCCGATGACATCGATTATATCATTCCCGGCAATGACGACGCCATCCGGGCGATCAAGCTGTTTGCGTCGAAAATGGCAGATGCCGTCCTGGAGGGCAAGAAACGCATGGAAGAGCGACTGCAGGCGGAAAGCGACAAGAAGCGTACGCCGGAAGTTGGCAAGGAAGAGGATGTTTCCGAAGCCGATATTCCTGAAAGCATCGAAACGAAAGAGCATGAACATCATGAATCGGCCTGATGGATAGAAGTGCCGGCGAATATCGGTTCCAAAAAGTGAAGAACCCCGCTCACAGAGCGGGGCATTCTGGCACTTTTCGCAAAAAAGATTCAGGAGGTAGCATCCATTGAACATCACATCAGAAATGGTTAAGGAATTGCGGGTCAAGACGGGCGCCGGCATGATGGACTGCAAAGAGGCCCTGGCGGCCGCAAGCGGCGACTTTGAAAAGGCCATTGATTATTTACGGAAGAAGGGGATGTCTGCGGCGACGAAGCGCTCGTCCAAAGCGGCCAAGGATGGCGCCGTTGCCTCCTATATTCACATGGGCGGTAAAATCGGAGTGCTGGTGGAAGTCAATTGTGAAACGGATTTTGTGGCAAAAACAGAAGATTTTCTAACCATGACCAGGGATATTGCCATGCATGTGGCGGCCTCCAATCCGGTCTATGTGAGGGCCGATGAAATTCCTCCGGAAGCCCTGGAGCGTGAAAAATCCATTTACCGGGAACAGCTCGCGGCCGAAAAGAAACCAGAGAAGATTTGGGACAAGATTATCGAAGGAAAACTTAAAAAATATTATGAAGATGTGTGCCTTGTCGATCAGAAGTTCATAAAAAATACCGATATCACGGTTGGAACCCTGATCAGCAACCTGATCGCCAAAACCGGTGAAAATATCGTCATCAGGCGGTTTGCGCGGTTTCAACTGGGCGTCGATTAACACGCGTAGAATAATCTTAACGAATGGAAAAACCGGTTTATCGTCGAGTACTTCTGAAGCTCAGCGGCGAGGCGCTGATGGGAAAGCGCCTCTTCGGCATTGATCCGGAGGTTGTGGGTCAAATCGCCGGAGAGATTAAAGAGGTCGTCGCGCTCGGCGTGCAGATGGGAGTTGTCGTCGGGGGAGGCAATCTCTTCCGTGGACTGGAAGCCAGTAGCCGTGGTGTGGACCGAACCATGGCGGATTATGTGGGAATGCTGGCGACGGTCATGAACAGCCTGCTTCTGCAGAGCGCACTGGAAACCATTGATGTGGTCGCCCGGGTTCAGTCGGCCATTGAAATGAGGGAAGTTGCCGAACCCTTCATCCAGAGAAGGGCCATCCGGCACCTGGAAAAGGGCAGGGTGGTGATCTTCGCCGGGGGGACCGGCAATCCCTTTTTTACGACCGACACGGCGGCAGCGCTCCGCGCGGTTGAGATCAAGGCCGATGTGATCATCAAAGCGACGAAAGTTGATGGGGTTTATGACCGCGACCCCGTGAAATTTCCCGATGCCAGATTGTTCAAAAAAATCAGCTATACCGATGTCCTGACGAAAAGCCTGAGCGTGATGGATGCAACGGCCATATCCCTGTGCCGTGATAATCGATTGCCCATCGTGGTTTTCAATCTTTTGAAAAGCGGAAATATCAAAGGTGTGATTTGCGGACAGGCCATCGGAACTGCCGTAGGAGGTGAACAATGAAAGATGCGATTTTTAAGGAACTGAAAGAAAATATGGAAAAATCCATTCAGTCGATGGAGAAATCTTTTAATAAAGTCCGAACGGGGCGGGCGTCCCTGTCTTTGCTGGACGGGATCAAGGTTGATTATTACGGCGCATCAACGCCGTTGAACCAGGTCGCCAGTCTTTCCATACCTGAAAGCCGCCTTATCCTGATCTCGCCCTGGGATGTCAGCGCCATTGGGGCCATCGAGAAGGCGATCCAGAAGTCGGATCTTGGCCTGATGCCGACCAACGATGGAAAGTTGGTCCGGCTTGCCATCCCGCAGCTGACGGAAGAGCGTCGGAAGGATCTGGTCAAGATTGTCCGGAAATCGGCGGAAGAGTGCAAAATCAAATTGAGAAATGCCAGGCGGGATGCCAATGAAAAGTTCAAGATTCTAAAAAAGGACAATGTCATTTCCGAAGACGAGATGTTTACGCAGCAGGAGGAAGTCAAGAAGCTTATGGACAAAGACATCGCAAAAACAGACGTGATCCTTGCTGCCAAGGAAAAGGAAATCATGCAGATCTGAGGCCCGGTCCGCATAGACAATAGATAGCGGGGAGCCTTGCGGCTCCCCGTTTTTTTAAAGACCTGTTGTAACTTGCAGTTGATTATGGTAGCCAGGAGAGCATGGACATGCAGGCCACGCAAACGAGGGGAAATCCGGTCTCATGATGAGTGATATCGACCTTCAGAAGCTGCCCCGCCACATCGCCGTCATCATGGATGGAAACGGCCGGTGGGCTCAGCAGCATGCCATGGGGCGCATTTCCGGACATAAGAAAGGGGCGGAAGCGGTCCGGACGACCGTGAGGGCCTGCCGGGAAATCGGCATCAAGGTTTTGACCCTCTATGCCTTCTCGACGGAAAACTGGCTTCGGCCGGAACATGAAGTCAATGCCCTGATGCGCCTGTTGGAGGAATACCTGCATTCGGAACTCCGGGAACTGCTTGAAACCGGAATCCGTCTGACGACCATCGGCGATACGGAGGCCTTGAAGGAGCCCATCAAAAGCACCCTGCAGGAAACCATGGCTAAAACGGCGCATAATCGGGACATGACACTCAATCTGGCCCTGAGTTATGGAGGTCGGGATGAAATCATCGCGGCCTTTAAAAAGATGGTTCTGGATGTTCATGCCGGCAAGCTGTCCCTTCATGGCATTTCAAAAGACATTTTTCCGGATTATCTCTATACTGCCGGCCTGCCCGATCCAGATCTGCTCATCCGCACCAGCGGTGAATACCGGATCAGTAATTTTCTGCTCTGGCAATCCGCCTACACGGAGTTTTATTTTACCGACGTCCTCTGGCCCGATTTCAACCGGGACGAACTTTTTAAGGCGATTGCCGAGTATCAGCGCCGGGAAAGGCGTTTTGGTCTGACCAGTGATCAGATTCAAAAGGATCAAAGAGCATGACATCGCACCTGAAACGCTGGCTTACGGCGATCATCGCCGTCCCGCTGCTGTTTACCGTCATTTTCTTCGGGTCGGATGCCCTGTTTTCCGCCATGATCGTCGGGATTATTCTGATGGGCGTTTACGAATATCATCAAATTGCTTTCGGAACGGGACACCTGCGGGAAAAGGCGGAAGGAATGGTGATCGGGTGTTTGATTCCTTTGACCTTTTATCTCGGCAACATGCAACTGCTGCTGGCCCTGCTTAGTTTTTCGGTGCTGCTGGTCTTTTTTACCTATCTTTTAAGAATCAAGGAAACTCATTTTGATATTCTACCCGTGGGAAAACTGATCCTCGGGTTCATGTATGTCCCTCTGATGATGTCCTATTTCATCCTGATCCGCCGTTTTGATCAGGGGGTGCTGTGGATCTTTTTTCTGCTGGTGCTGGCTTTCTCCGGCGATGTGACCGCCTACTACGTAGGAAAATATTTCGGAAAAAAGAAAATTCTGCCCCTCGTCAGTCCCAACAAGACCGTGGAGGGGACCATCGGCCTGATCGTCGGCAGCACAGCGGGATGTATCATCTTCAAACAGCTCTTTTTTCCGGCGCTTCCGATCCTCCATGCTGCGTCCCTGGGTTTTTTCGGCAGCATCCTGGGACAACTGGGCGACCTCTGCGAGTCGGCCCTGAAAAGAGCGTCCGGGGTTAAGGATTCCGGCGCCATCCTGCCGGGACACGGCGGCATCCTGGATCGGCTGGACTGCCTGATCTTTATTGCGCCATTTGTTTACTATTATTACATTTTCTTAATACAATGAAAAAGTTATCCATTCTCGGATCAACCGGTTCTATCGGCGTCAACAGCCTGGACGTGGTATCGCAAAACAAGATGCAGTGCTGTGTCGTCGGTCTTGCGGCAGGAAGAAATATCGACCTGCTAAAGATCCAGATCGAGCAGTTTCGCCCCCTGGTCGCCGCCGTGATGGATGAAACGCACGCAGTCAGATTGAAGAAGCTTCTGTCGCCCGATTGCCGGACCGAAATTCTCTGGGGGCCGGAGGGATACCGGGAGGTCGCCCGCGTTCCGGAGGCGGAAATGGTCATTTCGGCCATGGTCGGATCCGCAGGGCTGGTTCCAACCCTGGAGGCCCTCGACGCCGGAAAGCACATCGCCCTTGCCAATAAGGAAACCCTGGTTACAGCGGGACACCTGATCATTGAAAAAGCCCGGGAAAAGAACGTTCGGATCCTGCCCGTGGACAGTGAACACAGTGCTGTCTTTCAGTGTCTCAGCGGTCAGCGGGAGCAGGACGTCCGCAGAATCATCCTGACGGCATCCGGAGGACCGTTCCGCACCTTTTCCAGGGCGCAACTTGATCAGGTCACGCCCGCCGACGCCCTGAAGCACCCGAACTGGGAGATGGGCCGGAAGATCACCATCGACTCCGCCTCCATGATGAACAAGGGGCTTGAAATCATCGAGGCCAAATGGCTGTTCGGCCTGGACATCGACCGGATCGATGTGCTGGTTCATCCCCAGAGCGTCATCCATTCGATGGTTGAATTCGTTGACGGTTCCGTCATGGCCCAGTTGGGCATTCCCGACATGCGGATACCCATTGCCTATGCCCTGTCATTCCCTTCGAGGATGCCCAATCAGGGCGTCTTTTTGGATTTTCTGAGGGCGACGCCGCTTGAATTTTTTGAACCCGACCCGGGCCGGTTTCCCTGCCTCAAGCTCGCGATAGATGCCGGACGCGCCGGCGGCACGCTGCCCGTCGTCCTGAACGGGGCCAATGAGACAGCGGTGGAAGCCTTCCTGCAGGAAAAAATTAAATTTACACAACTGCCTGTTGTCATTTCGGAAGCCCTGTCGCGCCACCGTTGGCTGTCGTCGCCCGGTCTGGAAGAGATCCTCGAAGCAGACCGGTGGTCCAGGCAGGAGGCCGATAATATTATCAAGGAGATCAGCCATTGATTGGAATCAGTATTGTATCGATGATCATTTTGCTGGGCGTGCTCATTTTTGCCCATGAATTCGGACATTTTATCGCAGCCAAAAAATCAGGCGTGGGGGTATTGAAATTTTCCCTTGGATTCGGGCCGAAGCTTTTTGGAAAAAAGATTGGAGAAACCGAATATCTCCTGTCTGCAATCCCCTTGGGCGGCTATGTGAAGCTGCTTGGGGAATCGGATGTGGAAGGCCTATCGGAAGAAGAACAGCAGCGGTCCTTCAGCAGACAGCCCGTCCTCAAGCGGATCGTGATCGTCGCGGCCGGTCCCGCTTTCAATTTTCTGCTCGCAATCATGATTTTCACCGTCGTTTACATGGTCGGCATTCCCACACTGACGAGCACGATCGGTACGGTCCAGGAAAATTCGGCGGCTTATGAGGCCGGCCTGAAAGAGGGGGATGTGATCATCGCCATCGACAGCGTGAAGGTTTCCCGATGGTCCCGGCTGGCCGAAACCATCGGCGCCAGCGAGGGAAGGACGCTGAAAATTTTCTTCAACAGAGACGGTATCCGTCAGGATGTAACGGTCAAACCGAAATTGCAGAAATCGAAAAACATCTTCGGCGAAGAAGTGGATTCATACAAACTGGGGATTTCACCGGCAGCCAAAACTGTCATCGAACGCATGAATCCCCTGGAAGCCGGTTGGGTCAGCCTCAAGCAGACCTGGCTGATCAGCAGGCTGACTCTGTTGAGCATCGTGAAAATCGTGGAAGGGGTGATTTCGCCGAAAACTCTGGGCGGGCCGATCCTGATCGCCCAGATGGCCGGTACACAGGCCAGAGAGGGGGTTGTTCCTTTTATCCTCTTCATGGCCCTGCTCAGCATCAATCTTGCGATCCTCAATCTTCTGCCTGTTCCGGTCCTGGACGGGGGGCACCTGCTTTTTTATTTCATTGAGATCGTCAAAGGCAGCGAGGTCAGCGTAAAATGGAGGGAGATGGCCAATCAGGTGGGCTTCGTGCTGCTGATTATTCTCATGATCTTTGTTTTCATAATAGATATCGACCGTCTGAATATCAAGGCGGTAGATGATTTTACGAAGTTTTTCACCGGCAAGTAACGCTTTCGAATCGTGAAGATATTAGCCATCGACACATCCCAGAAAACAGTGAGTATCGCCGTTGTTGCGGACGACATGCTCCGGGCGGATATTTTTGTCGACAACGGCCGCCATCATTCCGAAATTCTCATGCCGGCAGTTGAACAGGCTTTGCGTCTGGCCGGTTTTCAACCCGATGAAATGGATTTTTTTGCAGTGACCATCGGTCCCGGCTCTTTCACGGGTTTGCGCATCGGCGCTGCAACGATCAAGGGGCTCGCCCTGTCAACCGGAAAGCCGGTGGTCGGGGTCTCGACCCTGGAGGCTCTGGCGCTCAATGCGGCACTTGTCGGTCAGCAGATGATCTGCCCGATGCTCGATGCCCAGAAAAATCAAGTTTATACGGCATTATACCGTCCGGATGCCGGTCCGGCAGTGAAGCGGACCACTGCGGAGCAGGTTGTCGATGTGGACCGATGGCTCAAGGAACTGAAGGGCGATATTATTTTCCTCGGGGATGGGGCCGTAAAATACGCGCAGCGGATCCATGCACGATATGCATCGGCGGCCTGCATTGCCGAGGGGCGCCAGAACCATGTCCGGGCGGCGGCGGCCGCAGTGCTGGCGCGGGATCAATTTCTACAAGGACGGCGGCTGGATCTGCTCACATTCACCCCTTGCTACCTGCGCCCCTCTGAGGCGGAACGCTCTATCCGGCAGGAGACATCTGAGATTGACAAGCCTCAGGGATTCAGGTAGAAGTGAACCGGGTGCAAGGGAGAACGGATGGACAGGGCTGAAATACTTTTGATTGAACAGATTGTTCATCAGGATGCCGAACTCCAAAAACATGTAAACGAGCACAGAAAACTGAAGGGGATGCTGGAAGCATTGAACCGGCGCCGCTATCTGATGCCGGAAGAGCAGATCGAGCGGAAGAATCTTCAGAAGCGAAAATTGCGCGAAAAGGAAAAAATAATAAGGATACTGGACAAGTATCAGACATGAACCAAAGACATGACAGCATCATCGCACGCGAGGGGTATATCTTCATCATTGTATCCGCCTTTTTTACCCTTATCGCTTTCTCTTTCGCGCCCCGCTGGACCGCATTTCTCCTGCTGCTTCTTACAGCTTTTATCATCTGGTTTTTCCGTAATCCTGAAAGAAAGACGCCTCCGGGCGAAAAGCTCGTCATTTCGCCGGCGGATGGCGAGGTGATCAAGATCGAAGAGATTCGGGATCATGAGCTGATGGCGGGGCCTTTGCGGAAAATCAGCGTCTTCATGAATGTCTTCAGCGTCCACGTGAATCGGGTTCCTTGCACCGGGCGCATTGAAACCATTCGCTATTACGAGGGAAAATTCCTGTCGGCGAACCTGGACAAGGCGTCTTCGGATAACGAGCGCAACGGGCTGGTCATCCGGATGGACGATGGACGCGCGATCGGGATGATTCAGATCGCCGGATTGGTGGCGCGGCGCATTGTGTGCTGGGTCAATGAGGGCATGATGGTAGAAAAGGGTGAGCGCATCGGGCTGATCCGGTTCGGCTCACGTGTAGAAGTTCTCCTGCCTGTCGATACCGTCGTCATGGTCAAACCGGGCGACAGGGTCCGGGCGGGAGAGACGCCGATTGGAGGTCTGTCATGAAGAGATACAGGTTTCGCAAAGACCAGATGAAGAAGGGGATTTACATCTTGCCCAACCTCTTCACCACGGCAAGCCTTTTTTCCGGTTTTTATTCCATCATTGCATCCACGAAGGGTCTGTATGAAATCGCAGCCTGGGCGATTCTGCTTGCCATGGTCTTTGACGGTCTGGACGGACGGATTGCCCGCATGACGCGAACCACGAGTAAATTCGGCGCCGAATACGATTCCCTGGCCGATCTGGTTGCCTTCGGTGTGGCCCCGGCGATTCTGTCTTATCACTGGGCTTTGTTGTCATTCGGGAAATGGGGATGGCTGGCGGCGTTTCTCTTTGTCACGTGCGGCGCGCTGCGGCTGGCCCGCTTCAATGTTCAGACCGCGATCATTGACAGCAAGGTGTTCAACGGCCTTGCCATTCCGGCAGGCGCCGCCGTGATTGCGACAACGGTGCTGCTTTATTTTAAACTGGACGGGGAAGGACAGTTTAACAACCTGTCGATTCTCATCGGGACGATCGCCGTCGCCCTGCTCATGGTCAGCAGCATCAAGTACTACAGCTTCAAGGATCTCAATTTTTTCGCCAAAAAACCCTTCATGTCCTTTGTGCTGATCGTTGTGATCCTGATCATTGTGATTGCGGAAACGCAGATCATGATCTTTACCTTCAGTTTTGGGTATGCCCTGTCCGGACCGGTGTGGCTGATTTACAAGCTAAGCCGGAGAAAGCAGGCAGGCCAGGAAAAGCAGGCTCATCATCAGGAAGAAACGGGGCTGATGGAAAAATAGCGCTGCTCCCTGAGGGCTGGGCAGCCTTGGATGGGAACGGCGGGTTGCGCTTTGCGATCCCGCCCTGCGAAGAGAAAAAGGGTGCGTTCCGGGAAATCCGCAGCGCACCATTTTTAATGTACATGAAGAGCAAATAAAAAATCTGGAGTTGGAGTTGGTGTTTTATGAGAACATTCAGTGTAGCCGTCGTCGGCGCCACCGGCGCAGTCGGCAACGAAATGATCCGGGTCCTGGAGCAAAGAGACTTTCCCGTGGGTCAACTGAAGCTGCTTGCTTCCGCGCGCTCTCTCGGCAAGTCTCTGGAATACAGGGGAAAATCCGTTAAGGTAGAAGTTCTGAACGAGGATTCCTTTGACGGCGTTCAGGTCGGTCTTTTTTCCGCAGGGGGGAGCATCAGCGAAAAATTTGCGCCCATTGCCGCCCGGTCCGGGTGTGTCGTAATCGACAACACGAGCGCCTTTCGGATGGATCCGGAGATTCCGCTGGTCGTCCCGGAGGTCAACGCCGAAGCCATCGGCCAGTATAAAAAAAAGGGTATTATTGCCAATCCGAACTGTTCGACCATTCAGATGGTTGTGGTCCTGAAGCCCATCCACGACGCCGTCCGGATCAAGCGGATTGTGGTTTCCACTTACCAGTCAGTTTCCGGGACCGGAAAGAAGGCCGTCGACGAACTGGAAGACCAGACCCGTGCGATCCTGTCCGGTCGGGAACCGGTCGTGAAGGTCTATCCCTATCAGATCGCCTTCAATTGTCTGCCGCAGATCGACGTCTTCCTCGACAATGGGTACACCAAGGAAGAGATGAAGATGGTCAATGAGACAAGAAAGATCATGAATGATCCTTCCATTGCGGTAACGGCGACAACAGTGCGTGTGCCGGTGTTCTACGCCCATTCCGAATCGATCAATATCGAAACGGAACGAAAGATCACGCCGGCGCAAGTAAGGGAACTGCTGTCCCGGGCGCCCGGCGTTCAGGTCATCGACGATCCCGCACAGAGACGCTATCCCATGGCGATCGACGCGGTGGGCCATAATGACACATATGTGGGGCGCATTCGGGAAGACGAATCCATTGCCAACGGGATCAATATGTGGGTCGTCTCCGACAACCTCAGGAAGGGCGCCGCGCTCAACGCCGTCCAGATTGCGGAAATTCTCATCAGGGACTATCTGGGATGAGAATTATCGGCGGCGATGCCAGGGGCAGACGTCTGTTCATCCCGGGAAAATCCGCCGTCCGGCCGACCGCCGACAGTATCAAGGAGGCTTTCTTCAACATCATCGGGATTGTTGACGGCAAAACATTTCTCGACCTCTTTGCCGGGACGGGAAGCATGGGACTCGAAGCCCTGAGCAGAGGGGCTCTCAAGGCCGTGTTCGTTGAAAACAATCGGGCTTTGATTGACGCCATCGGCAGAAATATAGAAACATGCGGTTTTGGCGGCAAAGGTGAAATCCTGGCGTCCGATTTCATCAAGGCGATTCAGAGACTGGTCAAGAGGTCTGAAACCTTTGATCTTCTGTTTGCCGATCCGCCTTATGAGCGGGGAATCGTAAGCCTGACCCTGGAACATCTTCGAAATGGATCCTTGATGGAAAAGGACGGTCTTTTGGCCGTTCAGCATTCAGTCCGTGAAGCCGCAGCGGTTGATGAGTCCGGACAATTTGTTCTGACCGATCAGAGACAGTACGGCGATACGATCCTGTCTTTTTTCAAGAAAAGAGATTGACAAATAGACGCAGATAAGTATGGTTTGCCGCATCCATCGGGCGGAGGAGGCCCTGTTGCTGCAGGCAAGTTAGAAAAAAAATATCAACAGGACGGTTATCATGAAAAAAATTGCAGTCTATCCCGGTTCTTTTGATCCCGTTACGAATGGACATTTAGACATTATCACGCGCGCGCGCAGGATGTTTGACGAACTGATCATCCTTGTGGCCTACAACCCGAACAAGGCCTCCCTCTTTTCCGTTCAGGAGAGAATGGACCTGGTGCGCGCCGTCATCAAGGATAATCATGTCCGGGTTGACTGCTCCACCGGCCTGCTGGTCGATTATGTGAAAAGTGTGAATGCCAATGTGATCCTCAGGGGACTGCGGGCTGTTTCAGACTTTGAATACGAGTTTCAGATGGCCCTGATCAACAGACGCCTGAACCGCGACGTCGAGACCGTTTTTCTCATGACGGGCTATCAGTGGTTTTATACGAGTTCCAATCTGATCAAGGAGGCGGCCAGCCTGGGCGGATCCGTCAAGGGACTGGTGCCTGATATTGTTAATGAAAGACTTGAGCAAATATTTGCAAAGGGCAAGGAATAATAGTGATTATGAAGCTGACAGATCGCATCAACGCCATCAAGCCGTCGCCCACGCTGGCAATCACCATGAAGGCCAATGCCCTGCGGGCAGAGGGCCGGGATATCATCGGATTCGGCGCCGGCGAACCGGACTTTGACACGCCGGATAATGTCAAGCAGGCGGCCATCCGGGCCATTGAAGCGGGCTTCACAAAATATACCCCCGTCGGCGGTATCGACGAACTCAAGGACGCCATCATCGGCAAGCTTGAGCGGGATAATGGCCTGAGCTACAACCGGACCCAGATCGCCGTATCCTGCGGCGCAAAGCATACCCTCTATAATCTGGCGCAGGTGCTCTTTGAAGAGGGCGACGAAGTGATTATTCCCTCGCCCTACTGGGTCTCCTATCCGGATATCGTGATTCTGACCGGCGCAAAGCCGGTTATCCTGGAAACGAAATCTTCCGAGGGATTTAAGATTCAGCCGGCGCATCTGGAGGCAGCCATTGGCGAAAGGACGCGGGCCGTGATCATCAACAGCCCCTCGAATCCCAGCGGCGTGGCCTATAGCCCGGCGGAAATGGAAAAGCTGGCGAATGTGCTGGTAGGCAAAGGCGTGCTGGTCATTTCGGACGACATCTACGAGAAAATTCTCTATGACGGCATGCCCTTTGCGAATGTGCCGTCCGTTTGCCCCGCCATGAAAGACCTGACCGTGGTGGTGAACGGACTATCCAAATCGCACGCCATGACCGGCTGGCGAATTGGATACGCCGCCGGACCGGCGGATATCATCGCCGCGGTGACGAAACTGCAAAGCCAGAATACGTCGAACCCAAATTCCATTGCCCAGAAGGCTTCCGTGGAAGCCCTGAACGGCGATCAGGCCGTTGTGATCACTATGGTCAGGGAATTCGAAAAGAGAAGAAACGTCATCGTGGAACGACTCAACGCGATTCCGGGGATCACCTGCATGGCCCCCCAGGGGGCCTTTTATGTCTTTCCGAGCATTGCCGGCCTGCTCGGCAGAAAACAGGGCGGCAAGGTCCTGACGACGTCGGCCGATTGGGCCGCCTATCTGCTGGAAGAAGCGAATGTGGCGGTCATTCCCGGCGGCGAGTTCGGTCATGACGATCACCTCCGTCTTTCCTATGCCACGTCCATGGCGAATATTGAAAAAGGACTGGACCGGATTCACGCGGCCGTCATGAAGTCAAAGTAGTGATTGTCATATTTTTCTTCAACCTTTTCAATGGGTTGTATGAGTAAAACCTTTATATTTTTATAGACATTTTGTGAGGACGCCATGGGTGGTTTATTTGGGGTTGTATCGCGGCAGGATTGTCCGAAAACGCTGTTTTATGGAACGGATTACCATTCGCACCTGGGTACGGAGAATGGGGGGATATCCGTATTCGGAGATCAGGGGTTTTACAACAGCATTCACAGCATCAGCCAGGCGCAATTCAAATCCCGTTTCGTTGAGGATTACAAAAGCATGAACGGCTACCAGGGGATCGGCGCCATCGACGATGAATCGCCCCAGCCCCTGATCGTACGTTCCAAGTTCGGCACCTTCGCGATCGCCGTAACCGGTTTGATCATCAACAAGGAAGAGCTCACGCAAAAACTCATGGACGAGGGCGCGTCCTTCAGCGAAATGACCGGCGGCGGGATCAATACCGTTGAGATGGTGGCCAAACTGATCAATCAGGGCGACTCGATTGTTGACGGCATCGTCAAGATGCAGGATGCCATTGAAGGGTCAATCTGCGCGCTGATCATGACCCCCGAAGGCGTCTATGCCGCTCGCGACAAATACGGCCGCTTTCCTCTTTCCATCGGCGAGAACGGCAGCTATGGGGAGAGGGGATTTGCCGTCGCAACCGAAGTCAGCGCCTTTCCGAATCTCGGCTACCATTTCGTGAAGCATCTGGGGCCCGGTGAAATCACGCTGCTGTCCCTGTCGGGACTGAAAAACCTCAAAGCCGAAAACACCGAAAAACGCGTCTGCGCCTTCCTTTGGATCTACACGGGGGATCCCTCATCGGTCTATGAGGGGATTACGGTGGAAAACGCCCGGGAACGCTGCGGCCGGGCCATGGCCCGCAACGATGACGTTAAAGCCGACTTTGTCACCGGGATTCCCGATTCCGGCGTCGGTCATGCCATCGGATACGCCATTGAATCCGGCATTCCCTACCGGCGGCCGCTCGTGAAATACACGCCGGGTTACGGCCGGAGTTACACCCCGCCATCCCAGGATATCCGGGACCTTGTAGCGACCATGAAACTCAGTGCTATCCGGGGCGTCATCAAGGACAGCCGGATGATCGTCTGCGACGATTCCATCGTGCGCGGGACGCAACTGAAGAACTTCACCGTCAAGAAGCTTCTCGACAACGGCGCCCGGGAAATCCACATCCGTCCGGCCTGTCCCCCCCTGATGTTTCCCTGCAGTTTTGCCTCTTCGACAAGGTCCAAATCGGAGCTGGCTTCCCGGCGGGCCATCCGGGCCATAGAGGGCGCCGATATCGAGAACATTGAGGAATATCTTGATCACCGCTCTGACAAATACAGGGAGATGGTGGAATGGATCCGCCGGGATCTGAATGTGACATCGCTCAAATATCTGCATATTGAAGACATGATCGAAGCCATCGGCATGGCAGAAGATCAGCTCTGCCTCTGCTGCTGGCGGGGACGGTAAAGAACACAGACTCCATATACGTCCACAATCATCT
>JAUSOK010000047.1 GCA_030656035.1 Syntrophales bacterium | reverse complement strand
TGTAACCTCGCGCAATAAACTATCCGAAATGGGTGTCTTTTTATCTCGATGTTTTGTATAGAGGGCGGAGAATATCGTATTAATCTGACTCGAAAGAAAAAGGGTTATCACGGCGGAATTGTCCAGTTCCCCAACCTTGATAACCCTTCCCAAAAGAGGTTTCTTGATACTGCATTTTCTCGTCTCTGTAAAGGAAATATTTATTCTGGGCAAGTCGTTCCCTTGGCCCAGGCCCGAGAGATGTCCGTCATGTTTAGGCAGGCGGTTGTGGGGCCACGGATTTGTAGCGAGGTATTTAGAGGGATTCATGGAGGCGCTGTTGATGAAGCGTTTCCGTTGTCCCGATTGTTCGGCTGTCCACACTTGCCGGCCCCTGGATTTTCTGAAGGGGCTACGGTTTTCCGCTGAAGTTGTTTCCACGTGTCTGCGCAGCAAGATAGAGGAGAATCGCTGGCTTTCTTCCGTGGTCCGGCAGAACCAGCAGTACTGGTATCGCTGTTTACGGGCATGGGCTTCCCGGCAGGCCACCGTGATCAAACCCGCCTTATCCCATCTGAAGGCTTTTCTTTTTGGCAAAACCTCAGAACATTTTGAACTGTTGTTCTTATGACGTGCGCCCCACCTTCTTTTTGCGGCGATTTCGTTGTGGCGCCTCTGGTATTGGGGGTCAAACTCAAAAAGGAGGTTGTTGCCATGAACGAAGAAGCAAAAAGCCGGGTGGCCCAGTTCCGGTTTGGGGTCATCCACGACCTGATCGGCGATCGGAAGCTGGAGCGGGGGGAGCGCAAAAGGCTCTTGAAGGAGAAGTCTGCCTGCGTCTGGGAGATCCCCTATTCCGAGCGGAGTTTCATCAGCGCCTCGACGATCCTTGCCTGGGTCGGGCGCTACGAGAAAGGCGGCAGAAGGCTGGAGAGCCTCTACCCCGAGGCCCGGAAAGACAGGGGCAGATCGAGGGTTCTCGACGAGGAAACGGTTCTGTCTCTGGTGGAACTCAGGAAGCAGCTCCGGGGCGCTTCCATGCCCGTCATCATGCGAGAGGCCAGATTGCGGAAGATCCTTCATCCGGGCGTCAAGGCACATCCGGTCACGATCTACCGTCTGTTCCGGGAACGGGGACTGCTGAAGCGGCAGGAGGTTGCGGAAGATCGCCGGCGGTTCGAGGCGGAGTTGCCCAACGACATCTGGCAGTCCGACTGTATGCACGGTCCCCAGGTCATGGTGGAGGGAAAAGCTCGCAAAGCCTATCTGTTTGCCTTTATCGACGATATGAGCCGTTTGATCTGCCATGCGGAGTTTTGTCTTAACGAACGGCTGGAGACCTATGTCGCCGCCTTGCGAATCGCTCTGGCAAAACGGGGGCTCCCCAGGAAGCTGTATGTGGATAATGGACCCGCCTTCCGGTCGCATCTGCTGAGTCATGCCACGGCGGCTTTGGGCATTGCCCTGATCCATTCCAAGCCCTATCAACCCCAGGGACGGGGGAAGATCGAACGTTTCTTCCGAACGGTGAGAATGCAGTTTCTGTCGGGTTGTCCCACAGGACTTTCTCTTGCCCAACTCAATGAATCTCTCGCAAAATGGCTTGACGAACAATATCATGCGACCGTCCACAGCAGCACGAGGCAGACCCCCGTCAACCGGTATCTCAAACACGCCCATCTGCTTCGGGAGGCGCCGAAGGATCTCCATGATTACTTCCGCATCCACGTCACCCGGAAGGTGGACCGGGACCGGACGGTCTCCCTCGGCGGCAAACTCTATGAGGCCCCCATCCCTCTGATCGGGAAAACCATTACCCTGCTGTATCATGAAAACGATCCCCTTCGGGTGGAAGCCTTTCTTAACGGAACATCCCAGGGAATGCTCGTCCCCCTGGATCTGAACATCAACTGCCGCATTCGCCGGGAACACAGTCGGGTCAGCCTCCTGCCGAAATCCTTGCCTCCCGGTCCGGAACCCGAAAAATATACGGGCGGGAAACTCTTTGGGGAGGTGGGTCATGAGCTATAAAACCTTCTTCGGTTTTCAGAAAGAACCCTTCGCCCAGGATATCCGACTGGAGGATCTCTATCCCCTGCCGGGGCTTCAGGCCGTCACGGAGCGCTTCCTCTATGCCCTTAATCTGGGCGCCGTTTCCATCATCACCGGCGATGTGGGCAGCGGCAAATCCACCGCCCTGCGCCATGCCGTCGGAAAGCTCCACCCCTCTCAATACCGGGTCGTCTCCGTCGTGGCCACCACAGGACCCATGGCCGATATCCTGAAACAGATATGCACCGGCTTCGATGTGGACGGCCAGACCAACTCTCTGGCCAGACTCATACATACCCTGAAAACGGCGGTCATGGAAATCGCCCAGAGAAAACAGACGCCCGTGGTGATCATCGACGAGGCCTCGCTCATGAGGCTGGAAATCTTTGCCCAGCTCCATACTTTAAGCCAGTTCGACATGGACTCCAAGCCGCTGCTCCCTATCATCCTGGCGGGGCAGAACAACCTCGTCGACAAACTGATGTTCCATGCCTCAAGACCCCTGGCTTCCCGGATAATCGGCAAAAGCCATCTCGAAGGCCTCAAATACAAAGATATGGCCGGGTATATCAAGCATCATCTGAAAATCGCCGGCGTCAAAGAACAACTGTTCCCCGATGAGGCCATTCTCGCCATCCACCGGGGATCGGGAGGACTCCTCCGCAGGGCCAACCTCCTGGCCAAGGGCGCCCTCATCGCCGCCGCCCAGGAAAAATGCCAGGTCGTCTCACCGGAACACGTCCGAATGGCTTCCACGGAAATCATGTGATCACCAACCCGATGCAGGAGGGTGGAAACACCCTTCCGCATCGGACAACACATCTCCGCCAAAGGCTTCCGATTATACATGTTTGCAAAATATCAAACGAATGTGAAAAAA
>JAUSOK010000044.1 GCA_030656035.1 Syntrophales bacterium | reverse complement strand
GTCGCCGCTGCGGGCATCCGGCGCATGGGCTGGCTTCACCGCGTGTCCCAGTTCATCCCCGCGGAGGTCATGTTGCCGGCGGTCGGCCAGGGGGCGCTCGGCATTGAAATGCGAACCGGCGATTCATCCCTGGCGGAAATGTTGGAGTTTCTGAACCATTCCGCCACAGCGATGGAAGTCGGAGCGGAACGGTCTTTTCTGCAGCGCCTCGGCGGCGGCTGTCAGTTGCCCATCGCAGCCTACGCGAAGATTCGCGGCACGGAGCTGACCGTCAGGGGACTCGTCGGCAGCCTGGACGGCCGGGTTCTGATCACCGATGAAGTCCGGGGAAACCCACCGGATCACCGGATGCTGGGGACGCTGCTGGCCGAGCGTATTCTGTCGCGGGGAGGACAGGCCTTAATAGATCAAACCCACCAGGGAGGAGACAATGCCTGCTGACAAAACAAAAAAAACGGGCAAGGTTTACATTATCGGCGCCGGCCCGGGCGATCCGGAGCTCATTACCGTCAAAGGCCTGCGCTGCATCCGGGAGGCGGACGTCCTGATTTATGACCATCTGGTCAGCGACGAACTTCTCGCCTATGCCAAAGACCCCATCCGTCTGATCTACGCCGGGAAACAGGGCGGGGACCATACGCTGTCCCAGGACGAGATCAACCGCCGTCTCGTGGAAGAGGCCGGCCAGGGGAAAATCGTGGCCAGGCTCAAAGGCGGCGACCCGTTCATTTTCGGGCGCGGCGGCGAAGAAGCGGAAGTCCTGGCAAAAGCGGGAATCGCCTTTGAAATCGTCCCCGGCGTCACGTCGGCGATCGCCGTTCCCTCTTATGCAGGAATTCCCTTGACGCACCGGGGTTATACGTCCACCGTGGCCTTTGTCACGGGCCACGAGGATCCGAACAAGGAACACAGCGACATCGAATGGGGGGCGCTGGCCGGCATCGGCACGCTCGTTTTTCTCATGGGCGTCAAGAACCTTCCGAAAATCGTCGCCGGCCTGATCGCGCACGGAAAAGACCCAGAAACGCCGGCGGCTCTGATCCGCTGGGGAACGACGGCGGACCAGGAAACGTTGACGGGCACGCTGGCGAATATCGCGCAACACGCTGAAGAAAAAAAGGTTCTGCCGCCGGCCATTTTCGTCGTCGGCCGGGTCGTCGATCTGCGCGACCCCCTGGACTGGTTCGAGAAAAAGCCCCTCTTCGGCAAGGGCGTGGTCATCACGCGGCAGGAGGCCCAGGCCGCAGAAATGCGTGAGCTTCTCCGGCAGCAGGGCGCCCGGACGATTGCTTTTCCGACCATCCGCATTGTCCCGCCGGAAAGCTGGCAGGCGCTCGATCAGGCCCTGAAGCGCCTTGAATCCTATGACTGGATCATCTTTACGAGCGCCAACGGCGTCCGGTTCTTCTTCAGGCGCCTGCAGGAAACAGGCCGCGACCTGCGGGATCTGAAGGGTATCCAGGTTTGCACGATCGGACCGGCGACGGCGTCCACCCTCGAGGCCATGGGTATAAGGGTGGATATGGTTCCGGATTCATATATCTCCGAGGGCGTTGTCAGGGCCTTCGAAA
>JAUSOK010000042.1 GCA_030656035.1 Syntrophales bacterium | reverse complement strand
TGAGTATTTTGAGGTAAACGGTGTCGCCATAGCGAAAAGTTGATCAACATTCGTCGGTAATGGTGTTAGCCGTGTCCCGATTTTTTGAAAAACCGGGTAAAAAAAGGACTCTATCCAAATTTTGGAAAATTCAAAGGTCTCGAAAGGAGATTGTCATGCAATTGAGCATAGGTGAAAAACTGGTTACAGAATTGCTTGCTGCTATAAAGGAGAAAAGCTGGGACAAACTCGAAAACATGATTCATCCTACAAAGAGTTCATCCGTCTCTACCGGCAGACGATGAAAGAGATTGCGCGAGAAGGAGGAACTTGATGCGAACCCCGGGCATCGCCCGACTCATAAGGGTGACGAAAAAGACCTCAGAGAAATGACTGCATGGACGATATCACGACATTGAATCAGCTTGAAGAATTGGTTGTCAGGCTGGGAATGACGATCCGTTACGAGCCTTTGAAGATAGAGGGATCCCTTTATCTTGGAGGATTCTGCCGCGTTAAAGGACAGGATTTTGTGATTGTCAATAAAAAGGCAACGACAACAGAAAGGATTCATGTTTTAACGGATGCGCTGAAGCGGTGCGAGCTCGGTGAAATCTATATATTGCCGTCACTCAGAAAATTACTGGATCAAGAGAATGACCCTTAATGTTGAGCCAAAAGATCATCAAGGACTAATTTTTTGGTTGTAAGGGATCACCGGGAGGGATTGATCGATTTGCAACACACTTCAGGCAATAATAAACAGGCCAGGCACAGACACAGCCGGAACCTGCCACTTCCATTAGGCATCAGCAGGTCAAGGGTGAATTTTCATTGACTTGAAACGAATATATTCGTTAAATGCTGATCAGGGAGGGCAAAGTTTATGGATGCCAAAGAAAAGACCATTCTCAACACGATGAAAAAGGAAGGTAAACCCATGAGACCCGGGGACATCGCCAGGAAAGCCGAAATGGACAAGGACGAGGTCTCCAAGATCATTGACAAGCTCAAGAAGGAGGGGAAAGTCTCGTCGCCGAAGCGCTGTTTCTATGCGCCGGTATAATGGGAAACGATGAAGGTAAAGCTGAAGTACATTCGCAGCCGCGGCGCCTACCGGTATCCCGTGCCCAATCCGGCAGTGCTCGCGGAACCGCAGATCCCCGAAAAATACTATCAAATCGTGCCTCAGAAATGATTGTCAGCGTTTCTCAATACATGCCGGGCCTCCTTGGCCGGATCACGGAGCTGCATGCAGGCTATTACCATCGGCACTGGGGTTTTGATCTTTTCTTCGAAACCAAAGTGGCCGCCGAACTGGCCGATTTCCTGCAGCACTTCGATTCGACCCGGGATGGGTTGTGGGCGGCTATGATGGATGACCATATAATTGGGGCGATTGCCGTCAGCGGGCGGGACGCCGCGACGATCGGGGCGAGGTTGCGCTGGCTTATCGTCGCGCCTCAATACCAGGGCCGGAGGTTCGGGAAACGGTTGATGCGCGCGGCGATGGATTTTTGCAGACAAGCCCGTTTCAGCCGTATCTATCTGACAACATTCGCCGGGCTCGATGCGGCCCGGCATTTATACGAGCAGGAAGGGTTCTGCGTCGTTGTCGAACGGGAAGATGCCCATTGGGGAAAGACCGTGCGGGAACAGACCTTCGAGCTGATGCTGTGATGATGGCATCACGCCGCGAAACTTGACAACTCACTTGAGCAAAACAAAAGCCCCTTGTCCGACACAATCGAAGCAAGGGGCTTTTGGCAGATCATTAAAAGATCTAAACTTTTTTCCTTTTTCGCCAGGCCTCCTGATACAGCCTTGCAATGGAAGTCACAAGCGCCAGGAAGAACAGCCCGAACATGAAATTGGGCGCCGTCCCGAGCCACTCGTCCAGAAGATGCCCGAGGTACAAAAACAGCAGCGACGCAAAGACGATCGCGAATCCCCAGGCGGAGAGCATCAGAATGTGTCCGTACTGCTGCATCTGCTGAAGCGTGTTTCTATGGTTCGTCTGCGTATTCATGATCTGCGTCTCCTTTCCTGAAAATGGGCCTGTCCTTGTTGCCTCAAATCCCTTTCCGTTACCCCACCATGTTCTTGATTGTATCGATCACGGGATTCGTGAACAGGGCGATCAGAACCGTGTAGAGTGCGAAGGCGCCGACGGTCTCGCTGGTGTACATCCGCTCATACTTGTTCTTCAGGGAGATGATGATCAGCCCGCCGACGATCAGGCAGCCGAGCTGGAAATAGGGGAAGCTGCCGACGCCTGCCATGGCGTATTCCGCGAAGCTGAAGGTTGCCGTCAGAAGGACCACCGCCGCCGCCACCATTATTGTTCCGATTGTCTTTTTCATGATCTGTTACCTCCTTGGGAGTTTGTTTGTTTTGTTTGACTTTCACTAATGCGGGAAGCGTGCCAGGATAAAAGACCACGCAGAACAATTCTGCAAGTGCATGAATCAATGAATTATTTAAGCTACAACCGGTGGGATGGCCTTCAAGCATATCTATCCAGGCGGCCTGATTTTTAACGAGTTGTTCAATGATTTTTTAATGAGATGAACAATGATGGACTCGCAAAAAGTCGAATCTGGACAGTTTTCGGACTTTTTACGAGTCCATCAATAATGGCCGTCAATTTGACATGGCCTGCTGCTATTCCATATCTTAATGGCTACTATGCAATTATTAATAATATGAATTGGATTTCCCTGTCTTCTTTATGATAGCAATGCAGGAAATATTACAAGGGAGATTGTGATTTATGGGGAATGTTTTTTCTTCGCGCACAGGCGTCATTGTTGTCGGTGCATTGATCGGCGTCGGAGCGGCCGTGCTCCAGTACCTGGGCAATCCCGCCAATATGGGCATCTGCGTCGCCTGTATGGAGCGGGATGTTGCCGGGGCACTGGGCCTGCACCGGGCGGGCGTGGTCCAGTATCTGCGTCCGGAAATCATGGGATTCGTCCTCGGCGCCTTTATCGCCGCCCTCATTGCCCGCGAGCACAAGCCCCGCGGCGGATCGGCGCCTTTGATCCGCTTCTTTCTGGGCGTCTTTGCCATGATCGGCGCCCTGGTCTTTCTGGGCTGTCCCTGGCGTGCCCTGCTGCGGCTGGCCGGCGGTGACGGGAACGCGATCCTCGGGCTCCTGGGACTGGCGGCGGGTATCTTTATCGGCATCCAGTTCCTGAAGCGCGGCTACAGCCTCGGCCGTTCCTATCCGCAAAAGCCTCTAAGCGGCTGGGTCTTCCCGGCCCTCATGGTAGGCCTCTTTCTGCTGCTGGTCTTTCAGGTTTCATTCAGCCCGGGCGGTCCCATCTTTTTCAGCCAGAAGGGTCCCGGTTCCCAGCACGCCCCGATCTGGATCAGCCTGGCGGCGGGTCTGATCATCGGCGGCCTGGCCCAGCGCAGCCGTTTCTGCACGATGGGCGCCTTCCGGGACGTCATGCTGATCAGAGATTTTCATCTCATCAGCGGCGTGGCGGCCCTGCTGATTTTCGCCTTTGGAATGAACCTCATCCTCGGACAGTTCAAGCCGGGGTTCGCAGGTCAGCCCATTGCCCACACGGATCACCTCTGGAATTTTCTCGGCATGGCCCTGTCGGGCCTGGCCTTCGTGCTCGCCGGGGGGTGCCCGGGACGGCAGCTTTTCCTGTCCGGTGAAGGCGACATGGACGCTGGGGTTTTCGTTCTGGGCATGATCATCGGCGCCGCCGTGGCCCATAATTTCGCCCTGGCCAGTTCGCCTAAGGGCATCACCGACTTCGCGCCGCCGGCCGTTATCCTGGGGTTCGTCTTCTGTGTGGTTGTCGGTATTACCCAGCGGGATCGGGGATAAATATGACGACTTCGTAAAAAGTCCGGATGCTGCGTTGCGCTGCATCCTTCGTCGTTGCGGTGTACGTAAAAGTACGCCTCATTCCTCAGGATTTGCGCGCCTTGCCTGCGGAGCATTTTACGAAGCCGTCCAGGATTCAAAAATATTTCGACTTTTTTCGGGTTCATCAAATTTGAAATATTGGAAGGAGAATGATAATGACGACAAAACGTATCGACGCCAGAGGGCTTTCGTGCCCCCAGCCCGTTGTTCTCGTAGATCGGGCCGTTCAGGAGGGGAACACCGATCTGGAAATCCTTGTGGATAATGAAGTCTCCCGGGAAAATGTCCTGCGTATGGCCGCCCGGCGGGGATTGAAGACCGACGTTCGCCAGGAAGGTCAGGATACGATCATCCGGGCAACCAGGGCATAATCGAGAAGGAGGATTCATACATGGAAGTGGTCTATCTGGACAATGCCGCGACGTCCTTTCCCAAACCGGAGGCGACGCTGGAGGCCATGATGCGTTACCAGCGGGCCATCGGCGGATCGCCCGGCCGTTCCGGTCACAGGCTTTCCATCGAGGCCGGCCGCGTCGTTCTCGATACCAGGGACACGCTGGCCCGTCTTTTTAATGTTGAAGATCCCCTCCGGATCGTATTCACCAAAAATGCCACAGAGGCCCTCAATATCGCACTGATCGGCCTGCTCAGACCGGGGGACCATGCAATCACGACGGGCATGGAACATAACGCCGTCATGCGGCCCCTGCGTTTTCTGGCATCCCGGGGGGTCGAGCTGTCGGTCGTTCCCTGTTCTGACCGTGGCGAGCTGGACCCTGAGGATATCCGCGCCGCCTTCCGGACTAATACCAGGGCCGTAGTCCTGACCCACGCCTCGAATGTTACGGGAACGATCATGCCGGTTCAGGAAATCGGCGTCCTGACCCGCGAACGGGGAGACATGGTCCTGTGCGTCGATGCGGCCCAGACAGCGGGGGCGCTGCCCGTCGATGTGGAGGCGATGGCCGTGGATCTGCTGGCCTTTACGGGGCACAAATCCCTTTACGGACCCCAGGGCACAGGCGGTCTCTACATCCGGAAGGGGCTCGATGAAAAGATCGCGCCCCTCATGCGGGGAGGAACGGGGAGCCGTTCGGAATTCGAGGATCAGCCCGACTTTATGCCCGACAAGTATGAATCAGGCACGCCCAATACCATCGGTCTTGCCGGGCTGGGCGCCGGAGCGGCTTTCATTCTGGAACAGGGCGTGGAAGCGGTGCGGGAGAAGGAAGAAGCATTGACCCGGAGGTTTCTGCATCACCTGCAGGATCTTCGCGGGGACGTTACCGTTTACGGTCCCCCGGCGGCGCAGAAGCGAATTCCCTTGATTTCGTTCAATCTCCGGGATATAACGCCGTCCGATGCAGCCCTTTATCTTGATGAACAGTGGGGCATTATGTGCCGTCCCGGTCTTCACTGCGCCCCGGCCGCCCATCGCACCATCGGAACCTTTCCTCAGGGAACGGTGCGCTTCAGTTTCGGCTTCTTCAATACGGAAGAACATGTCGATCTGGCCGCCGAGGCCCTGCGGCGGCTCCTCAGGGGATGACTTTCTGAAAGGCAGACAGCGCTTATGACCCGGGAAGACCCCTTCGGAGTCGTCCTCTTTGAATCCGTCAGCCACGCCCTGCGGGCGGAAAAAATAATCAAGGCTGAAAATATCCCCTGCAAACTGATCCCTGTGCCCCGCCAACTCAGTTCAGATTGCGGCATCTGCCTGCGTTTCAGCACTCTTCACAAAGAACAGGTCGAAAGCGCCCTGGCGGGGAAACTCGACTTTTTTGAGGTTGCTCTTCTTTAGAGTGTGAGGAAAACGGTATAATCAGTTCAGGTCCGAATATAGCCGGATATGGGGGAAATATCAATGGACCGCGGGAAGGAGTCGTAGGCTGCAATTCGATCAAGACAGGGAAAGCCTCCGGACGGTGATCAAAGACGGCATAACAGCGGCATGGCCCGTCTGCCTCGGTTACGCGCCCATCGGACTGGCCTTCGGCGTCCTGGCTCAGAAAGCCGGTCTTTCTCCGGCGGAAATCGGCCTCATGTCGCTTCTGGTCTTTGCCGGAAGCTCGCAGTTTATCGCCGTTTCCATGATCAGCGGCGGCGCCGCCGCGATTCCGATCATTTTGACCACATTCACTGTTAATCTCCGCCATTTGCTCATGAGCTCATCGCTGGCCGTCCATCTCCGGCGCCTGAACGCGGGCTGGCTCTCCCTGTATGCCTACGGGGTAACCGACGAGAGCTTCGCCCTCAACATGACCCGCTTCCGGGAACAGACCTGGGACTGGCGGCGGGCGCTCGTTTTAAATCATACGGCCAATCTGGCCTGGGTCGTCAGTACAGTTATTGGCGGCTATGGCGGCCAGTTCATCCCCGCCGGGGCCTTCGGGATCGATTACGCCCTGCCGGCCATGTTCATCTGTCTGCTGGTATTGCAGATCCGGGGCGGCCTTTATGTCGCAGTGGCGGTTGTTGCGGGCTTGCTGGCCGTCGCGTTCTCTCTGTTGTTTCCGGGCAATGCCTATATTGTCGCGGCAACCGTGGCGGCGGCGACGATCGGCGTCTTCCTGCGAAAATGGAAGGGAAAGGCCGGCGAAAGCGGGGGGGTGTCATGAAGGCGGATTATCTGCTGCTGGTGCTGGGCATGGGGATCGTGACCTATCTGCCGCGGTGGATCCCCCTGATTCTATTGTCGCGCCGACAGTTGCCGGAATGGCTAAGGCAATGGCTGGATTTTATTCCCGTCGCCGTCCTGAGCGCCCTGATCCTGCCGGCGCTTGTGACGACGGGCGAGCCCCGTCATCTTGATGTCTTTCAGCCGGCCCTGCTTGTTTCCATCCCCACTTTCATCTTTGCCTGGAAAACCCGATCTCTGGCCGGAACGGTGATCGTCGGGATGGCCCTCTTCTGGATCGCCGGAAAGTTTTAAGAGCCTTGCATCACCGCTGAAAAAGGGTTCGCATGCGGCGGCGCCGATTTTCAAGAGAAACTAATATCCCTCTCTGACCGTTTTCTCCATCAGGCGCCGCATGGCGCCGTCTTTCTGCATCGCTTGCAGTGCATGATTCACCTTTGCAAGCAGAGCTTTGTCCTCCTTGCGGAAGGCGACGGCAATTTGTTCTTCGCCCAGGGGCACCCCCAGGCTTTTGATGCGGAGCTTCTTTCTGTTGACCATGTACACGCCCACAATTTCGTCGGTGATGACCGCATCGACCTCGCCTTTATGGAGCCCGATCAGGGCCTCGTCGTCACTGGCGTACCGGCGAATGTTCTTTGACCCAATGCTCCCGGCGTCTCTCTCAAATGTCGTTCCGGCGGCAATTCCGATGGTCTTGTCTTTAAGCTCGGCGTGGCCCTTGAATGGTGAATCCGACTGCACCATGACCCGCGTTCGCGAATAATAGTAAGGCGTCGAAAAGCTCACCACAGCCCGGCGCGCCTCCGTAACGGACATGCTCCCCAGGATGCCGTCGTAGCGTCGTGCGTTCAGCCCGTCGATGATGCCTTCCCATGGCGTATCGATTATCTCCAGGTCAACCCCCAGTCGTTTGGCCACTTCCCCGGCAACATCGATGTCAAAACCGACCAATTCCTTTTTATCGTTATAGAAACTGAAAGGTGAATATCCCGCGCTCGTGGCAAGCCTGATGTGTCCGGCTTGCCGGACCTTGCTCAGAGATTTATCTCGATCGCAGGAACAGGCGGCAATCAATAAAGACACCGCCGCCGCGGCGACCATGAACAAAAATATTTTTTTACCATTTTTCATCGACGTTGCCTCATGCTTTAGGAGTTCCTTCCTTAATTGATCCCTGAAGAAAGTGTGCAGCTACAGCCAGACCTTGGAGATCTCTCTTTCAGGGAGTGTTCGTCATGGAAAAACGAATTCAAAATCGCCGCTACACGTATCGCCCGCAAGCATCAAGCATCCTTCTACGGGAGGTGTAAGGCGATATTTCACACCGAGACTGTCGAACCAGCATGAAAGTCTGTAAATGACTCCGCATTCATACCGATCGATGGCGCCGATTCTCTTGATTCCCTTGTAAGCGAAGCAATTTTTCGGCTCGAATGCCCAATGCAAAACATTTTTCCGCGGGAAACTCATGAAGGCATTCATAAAGGGGGGGATGAACAATGGCGCCGCGCGCTCAAAGAAATCTTTTAACTCCTGAAAGTTTTCAATCTTTTTCACTATGCCCAAGGCCTTTTTAATCCTTTCAATCTCCAGGGGAGCCAATGATTTGATTGCCGCTTTATTCAGACGGTTTGCCTTCTCAATGCCGAATTCCTGCAAGCAGTGGTAAAACCACATTCCGTCATGCGTCATCCAGCATCGGTTCAGGAGATCAATTAATTCTTCTCTGCCGGGTTCAGGGGGTGAGCCCATTTTTGTTCCTCCATATCGGGCACTTTAATGCAGAGATAATAATGAGTCAACGGAAAATGTGGGGTTTTTTGAAACAAAAGACCAGACGGTGAAAATCGTCACATGCCTCTCATCATGAAAAAATGGCGGATAAATGTGTTAAAATATGGTAGGTGTGCGTCCGTTGGATTGATTAGGAGTTGGAGAAAGGAATTTGGATATGGCTGAAAACAGTACTGCGCCTCCCTCTGATTTCATCAGGGATATTATCGACGAAGATATGAGAACCGGCAAGCATCAGGGTCGCGTCGCCACGCGCTTTCCGCCGGAGCCCAACGGCTATCCTCATGTCGGGCATGCCAAGTCCGTCTGCCTCAATTTCGGGATTGCAGCCCAGTATGGCGGCGCGTGCAACCTGCGCATGGATGACACGGATCCGACCGGTGAAAGCATGGAATATGTGGAGGCGGTCATCCGAGATGTAAAATGGCTGGGCTTTGACTGGGAGGATCGCCTGTACTATGCCTCCGATTACTATGAACAGCTCTACCAGTATGCCCTGCAACTAATAAGCATGGGCAAGGCTTTCGTCTGCGATCTGAATGCGGACGAGATGCGGGAGTACCGGGGTTCGTTCACGGAGCCGGGCAGGGAAAGCCCGTATCGCGAACGGTCCGTGGCGGAAAATCTCGATCTGTTCGCGCGCATGCAGGCCGGAGAATTTGACGAAGGGAGTTGTGTCCTGCGCGCCAAGATCGACATGACTTCTCCGAATATCACCATGCGGGACCCGATCATGTACCGGATCAAGAAGGAGTCGCACTATCGCACCGGCGATCGGTGGTGCATCTATCCAATGTACGATTTTGCCCATTGCCTGTCGGACTCCATCGAGCGCATCACGCATTCGATCTGCACCCTCGAATTTGAAAACAATCGGCCGCTTTATGACTGGTTTCTGGAAGCGTTGAACGTCGAAGATCGCCCCCAGCAGATCGAGTTTGCCCGCCTCAACCTGAGCTATACGGTTTTAAGCAAACGCCGGCTGGTCGAGCTTGTGGAAAACGGGATTGTCAACGGCTGGGATGATCCGCGTTTGCCGACGCTGTCCGGTATGCGCAGACGGGGTTATCCGCCCGAGGCGATCCGCGATTTCTGCGAACGGATCGGCGTGGCCAAAAATGACAGTCTGGTCGATGTAGCCTTGCTTGAAAACTGTATTCGGGAAAGCCTCAACGACAAGGCGCCGCGCGTGATGGCTGTGCTGCGACCGTTGCGCGTGGTGATCGATAACTACCCGGAAGGCCGTGTTGAGGAGTTCGATTGCCCGTATCATCCCAAGAATCCCGAAATGGGCTCCCGGAAGGCGCCCTTCTCGCGTGTGCTGTATATCGAGCAGGAAGACTTCATGGAAAACCCTCCCAAGAAATTCCACCGGCTGGCCCCGGGCAGGGAAGTCCGCCTGCGTTACGGCTACTTTATCAAATGCGTCGATGTCGTGAAAAATCCCGAGACCGGAGCGGTGGTCGAGTTGCACTGCACCTATGACCCCGAGACGCGCAGCGGATTTGCTCCGGACGGCCGCAAGGTGGACGCCACCATTCACTGGGTTTCAGCGGATCATGGCGTTCCGGCGGAGGTGCGTCTGCATGACCGTCTTTTCCGGGTTGCCGATCCGCTTGCGGCGGCGTCCGACTACATGGACCATCTGAACCAGGAATCCCTTGAAATACTCAAGTCCTGCCGTTTGGAGCCAAGCCTGGCGGATGCCGCGCCGGGAAGCGCGTTCCAGTTCGAGCGAATGGGGTATTTCTGTGTGGATGCCGTTGATTCCAAAGCTGATTCCCTGGTATTCAACCGAACCGTGACGCTGCGGGACGCCTGGGCCAGAATTGCGGAGAAAGGGCAAAAATAAATACCCCCCCTGCGTGAGGCCTGGAGGCCCCTAAAAATGGCTTTGCTACGCCTCAAATTCAGGTTCATCCAGTTGAAATAAAGCGTCCACGATAAAGGGGACGTAACCGTTCCCTACAGGCCTTACGGATGTGGCAGATTTTTCACGAAGCAGCAAATTTTGCGGCAAGCTCTTCGAGTTCGTTCCAGCGGGTGTACACCGCCGTTAAATCCCGCTCCAGCGCCTCCAGCTCTGCATTGACGGCCGTCACCCGGGCGGGATTATTGTTTTTATAGAAATCCGGGGAATTCAGCAATTCCAGCAATTCTGATTTCGCTTTTTCCATCTCTTCAATTTTTTGCGGCAACTCTTCGAGCTCCCGCGTTTCCTTGAAAGACAGTTTGCGCTTTTCCCGCGGGGGTTTTTCCTTTTTAGCTTTTAACTCCTTCGACGCGGAAAGTGACACTTTATCCAATTCACCTTTCTGCCGCAGCCAGTCATCATAGCCGCCGACATATTCCTGCAGCCGTCCTTCCCCTTCCAGGACAATGGTGGAGGTCACGACGTTATTGAGAAACGTCCGGTCATGACTGACAAGCAAAATAGTGCCAGTGTATTCCAAAAGACGATCCTCCAACAGTTCAAGTGTTTCCGCATCGAGGTCATTAGTTGGTTCATCCAGCACCAGAATATTGGATGGCGTGGCAAAGAGCCTGGCCAGAAGCAGCCGGTTGCGTTCTCCGCCGGAAAGAGACGATACCAGCGCCTGGATCTGCGCAGGCGGGAAAAGGAAATCCTGCAGATAACCGACGATATGGCGGGGTGCGCCGTTTATGAAGACCGTATCGTTACCGCAGGCGATATTATCCTTGAGGGATTTACTCTCGTCGAATTGCGCGCGCAGCTGATCGAAGTAAGCAATCGCAATACCTGTGCCCAGACGTATCTTTCCGCCGGAGATAGGCAGATCGCCTATCAGAACCTTGAGTAGGGTGGTCTTGCCGGAACCGTTGGGGCCGATAATGCCGACTCTGTCCCCGCGTAAAATCGTAGTGGAAAAGGTATCGATAATTTTTTTATCGCCGTGGGCAAAGCTGATTTTTTCAGCATTGGCCACCAGCCTGCCGGTGCGCTGGGCCTCCGAGATGGCAAGCCGGACGTTCCCTTCCCGCTCCCGCCTGCGTGCCCGCTCCTCGCGCAACGCCATAAGCGCCCGCACCCGGCCTTCATTGCGCGTGCGGCGGGCCTTCACACCCTGCCGGATCCAGATTTCCTCCTGGACCAATTTCTTGTCGAACGTCTGCCACTGCTTTTCTTCCGCCGCCTGCATCGCGTGACGCCGCTCCAGGTATGTCGTGTAATCACACGAATACGAAAAAAGCTTGCCGCGGTCTATTTCCACTATACGCGTAGCAATATTTTGCAGAAACGTCCGGTCGTGTGTGACAAACATCATTGTTTTATCAAAGTCTTGCAGAAAGGCTTCCAGCCAGAGGATAGAATCAATATCCAGATGATTGGTGGGTTCATCCAGAAGCAGAATATCAGGCTCGGTAACAAGGGCCCGTGCCAGTAATACCCGCCGCTTTAGTCCTGCTGATAAAAGCCGGACCTCGGCTTGTTCATCCAGAGAAGTGCGGGAAATCACGGTCTCGACTTTCTGGTGGTATTGCCAGGCGCCCGCCGCTTCCAGTTTATGGTGAACCTGTTCGATTTTTTTCAGAAGATTCTGATCGCCGCTGTGTGTCAACTGCACAGTGAGATCATGATATTCACGCAGCAGTTCCAGATCTTCCCGTCCGCCGGATGCCACCACATCATAGACAGTGCCTGGAAGAGTCTCAATCCCCTGGGGCATCATAGCCACGCGAACGTCACCTCCACAAACAATTTCGCCCGTATCGGGTACAATGTCCTTATGAAGCAGCTTCATCAGCGTTGACTTTCCCGCTCCGTTTCGTCCCAGAAGCCCGATTCGTTCACCCGCTTCAATCTGGAGCGATGCGCCATCGAGCAGCAGCGGCCCGCCAAAGCTCACAGAAATATTATTGATCCATAGCAACGCCATGACTTCTCACTTTCTTCTCTACTGTCGTGTCAACGATACTCTGTCATTTCGAAGGAGTCTTCACGACTGAGAAATCTTAGATTTCTCCCTGCGGTCGAAATGACATTTCTTGATTGACATGACACTACGCGTTCTCGACCGACGGAGCCTGTCAATGAAAAAGAGACACTTCCGACAAAAATGTAGTGTACCTCCAGATCGCTTTTTGGAAGCGCCGGTTTGTTGATCTGTGCATTGCTGAATCATGGTCTCTTTTGGGAAGGGAGACGAAAAGGCAGACGTTCATGCCCTGGGGGAATTGAAGTATTTTCCGGCGATTCCATTTGCCGCAAGGATCCCTGAAATTCCCGCGCCCACAATGCCGCGGCTCTTTCCGACGCCGTCGCCGGCCACAAATATCCCCTCCATGTTCGTCTCGAGATTGCGATCCGTGGGAAAATGCGTGTCGAAGAACTTGATTTCGGGCGCATACAGCAGCGTGGACGGGTGGAGAATGCCGGGCACGATTTTATCGAGTTTTTTCAGGGATTCCCAGAGATTGTCGATGATGCGGGCGGGCATCCCGAGCGTGATATCCCCCGGAACGGCCTGATAGGTTGCCTTGCATTGCCCGAAATGGCGCGTGACGCTGTTGAATGTCGATATGGAACTTCTTCTTCCCTCTCTGAAATCTCCGATCCGCTGCACAATGGGCTTGCCGCCGCCCAGCAGGAAAAATTGTCTGGCGATCATCTGCCCGAACTCGGTTGTATCGGAAAAGGGTTCGGTTAACGCTACCGTGTTGATCAGGGCAAAATTTGTATTTTCCGTTTTCCGGCCGGAAAGCGCGTCGCCGTTGACAAGCTTGAAGTTGAGGTAGTTTTCCTCCCGCACCCGGCCGCCCGGGTTGGTGCAGAACGTTCTGACCTTGTCGCCGTGGCGCTGCGTGCGGAAAATAAATTTCGGATCGTACACGTTATCGGTCATGGCGTCATAAAATTTTCTGTTTAATTCAAGCCGGATGCCCACATCGATCGGGCCGAAATTGTGGTGAATGCGCAATTCCGTCGCCACATCCCGGAACCAGTAGGCGCCGCAGCGACCAGGAGCGGCCAGAACGACCCTGGCCGTATGGCGGACTTTTTTTCGATCATGCGTGCAGATCAGAACATACCCCCCGCCCGCGTGCTGCTCAATGGTGGATACCGCTGTTCCGAGCAGGAAATCCGTTTTTTTCAGGAGACTTCTTAAATAATCGACAACAGACTTGCCGTTGTCCGTCCCCCAATGCCACTGCTCCGGCGCGATGAACTGGGCGCCGTGTTCCCGGGCGATGTCCCTGAGCGCTTCGAGATTCTTGTTATTATCGACAAAGGTGACCTGTTTGCTTTGAGGAAAACGTATCAGGATATCATTGATTTCAGCCATCAGGTTTTGCGCCGTATCGCGGTCGATCTGAAGTTCGTCCAGATCGATGCCGATGCGATAGTCAAAATTCAGCTTGCCGTCGTTGAGCAGCCCTCCCGCGGGATAGGGGCGCCGATCGACAATGGCG
>JAUSOK010000030.1 GCA_030656035.1 Syntrophales bacterium | reverse complement strand
CCAGGAGGCCATCCGCATCATCCGGGACAATGACACCATCGCCACCGGCGGCTTTGTGGGCTCCGGGTTTCCCGAAGAGATCGCCATCGAATTGGAAGCATACTTTCTGGAGCACGGCAAACCGCGCAATCTGACGCTCGTGTATGCGGCCGGTCAGGGAGACGGAAAGACGAGGGGTCTGAATCATCTGGGACATGCGGGGTTGGTACGGCGCGTCATCGGCGGGCATTGGGGGCTGGTTCCCAAACTGCAGAAACTGGCCTTCGATAATCAAATTGAGGCCTACAATCTGCCCCAGGGCGTGGTTTCGCACCTTTACCGCGCTATTGCCGGGCACAAACCCCGTATCATCACGCACGTAGGTCTGGGAACTTTTGTAGATCCCCGTCTGACCGGCGGCAAAATCAACGCCGTGACCACCGAAGACCTTGTAGAATTGATTATGTTCGACGGCCGGGAATATCTGGCCTACAAGACGTTTCCCATCAACGTGGCGATTCTGCGGGGTACCACGGCTGATACCGACGGCAACATCACCATGGAAAAGGAAGCCCTGACCCTCGATTCCCTGGCCATGGCAACCGCCGCCAGGAACTCGGGCGGATTCGTGATCGTCCAGGTGGAGCGCGTCGCCGAACGCGGCACCCTGAGTTCGCGTCAGATCAAAATCCCTGGCATCCTTGTGGATTGTGTCGTGGTATCCAATCCTGAAAACCACTGGCAGACCTTTGCCGACCGGTATAATCCGGCCCGCAGCGGCGAAATCAAAATGCCCCTCCAGTCCATCCCTTCCCTGGAGATGAGCGACCGCAAAATCATCGCGCGGCGGGCGGCCTTTGAACTCAAGCCCAACAGCATCGTGAACCTCGGTATCGGCATGCCCGAAGGCGTCTCCATCGTCGCCAACGAGGAGAAAATCCTGAATTACCTTACGCTGACAACCGAGCCGGGCGTCATCGGCGGCCTTCCCGAAGGCGGCCTGAATTTCGGGTCCGGCATCAATACGGAGGTCCTGGTCGATCAGAACGCCCAGTTTGATTTTTATGACGGCGGCGGGCTGGATATCGCCTTTCTGGGACTGGCCCAGGCGGACCGGCAGGGCAACCTCAATGTCAGCAAATTCGGTACGCGGCTGGCTGGCGCAGGCGGATTCATCAATATCAGCCAGAATGCCAAGATCGTGGTGTTCGTGGGAACTTACA
>JAUSOK010000024.1 GCA_030656035.1 Syntrophales bacterium | reverse complement strand
CTGGCCCCGGCCTCGTCGAGGACGTCGATGGCCTTGTCCGGCAGGCGCCGGTCGTTGATGTGCTTCGCCGATAGTTCCGCCGTGGCGTGCAGGGCTTCATCGGTGTAGCGGACGTCGTGAAAACGCTCATATTTATCCCTGAGGCCGCAGAGGATCTGATAGGTTTCGTCAACGGTCGGTTCGGGAATTTCAACGGGCTGGAAACGGCGCGACAGGGCGCGGTCCTTGTCGAAATGTTTCCGGTATTCCTCGTAGGTGGTCGAGCCGATACAGCGCATCCTGCCCGATGTGAGCGCCGGCTTCAGAATGTTCGACGCGTCGAGGGATCCGCCGGAGACGGCCCCGGCCCCGACGATGGTGTGAATCTCGTCGATGAACAGGATGACATTGTCGATTTTTTTAAGTTCGGCGATGACTTTTTTCAGCCGTTCCTCAAAATCGCCCCGGAATCTCGTTCCCGCCAGCAGGGCCCCCATATCCAGGGAATAAATTTTCGCGTTCTTCAGAGGCTTGGGCACGTTACCCTGGGCGATCCGCTGGGCCAGCCCTTCGGTAATGGCCGTTTTGCCCACGCCGGCCTCGCCGATGTGTACAGGATTATTCTTGTAACGGCGGCACAGGATCTGGACGGTGCGTTCGATGATGTCCTCCCGGCCGATCAGCGGATCCAGTTCGCCGTTTAGCGCCTTCTGCACGAGTTCCGTGGTGAAGGAAGCCAGAATCTTGATTTCCGTACGGGCCTTGCCCTCTTTGTCTTCTTTCCGGACCGGCGGCCCGTCGGCGGGCTGATCGCCGGGAATCACGGAGACGCCGTGAGAAATGTAGTTCAGCAGGTCCATCCGGGTGATACCCTCATTTTGCAGAAAGAACGCGGCGTGTGATTCCTTCTCGTCAAAAATGGAAATGAGGACGTCGCCGATGTCGAGTTCCGGCTTCTGTGCGGAAGAGGTATGCCAGACGGCCCGGTCCAGGACGCTCTGGAAACCGACGCTCTGCATCGGGGCGTTGTCTTCAGAGACCGGATGGAGCTTGCTTTTAAAAAAGTCTTCCAGCTTGTCCCGGAGATGATCGACATCGCCGCCGCACTTTCGAATGATCTCCCTCGGTGCATCGAAGAAAAGCGACGCGAAAAGGATATGCTCCGGCGTCAGGTATTCGTGCGACCGGACCTTGGCCTCCGTGAAGGCGGCCCGCAAAATATGATTAAGTTCTTCATTAATTTTCATGGTTCTTATGCCTTTCGACCGTGCATCTCCCCTTCTCTCTCGCTCTTTTTTGAAGGAGAGCGGGGCCGGGGTAAGAGGGGTCATGCCTCTTCATAGCTGCATTTCAGCGGATACTCTCGCTTTTTGGCCATGTGGCGGACCTGGGATATTTTCGTGACGGCAATGTCATAGGCGTAGATCCCGCAGACGCCGGCGCCCTTCCGGTGCACGTCCAACATAATTTTAATGGCCTCCGCCGCGGTTTTATGAAACACCTTCATCAGGACCTCCACCACAAAATCCATGGTCGTGTAATGGTCATTGTGCAGGATGACCCGGAACATGCGCGGCTCTTCGAGCCGGGGCTCGGAATCCACCCCCGGACTTTCTCCAAATTGCGTCTCATGACGGCCATCTTCCGGCACAGCCAGATATCTCCATTTTTCATTGGTTATGCAAGCTCTCGGGGATAATATAGGATAATGAAGGGACGGATGTCAACAGGCGAAAAAATTCAGAGCCGGCTGACGTTCATGGAAAACCAGGGGCGCTTCCCAGATTAAGTCATCTTCAAAAGAATACGGGAAGTGTCCCCATATTAATCCATATTAATCCATATTAATCCGGAACCGTTAAAACATGCCGCCGTTGACGCCGATCACCTGACCGGTGATATAGGAGGCATCGTCGGAGCAGAGAAATCGGACGACCCGCGCCACTTCTTCCGGCTTGCCGATTCTGGCCATGGGAATGACATCTTTGATCCGCTCAATGGGGGCGTCTTTGATCATCTCTGTATCGATCAACCCCGGCGCGACCACGTTCATCCTGACGCCCAGCCGGGCCACTTCCGCCGCGATGGAGCGGCTCGCCGCGAGCAACCCCGCTTTGGCTGCGGAGTAATTCGCCTGCCCCCGGTTCGCCACCAGACCGGCCACCGATGAGATGGAAACGACGGATCCGCGCTTGCTGCGAACCATCTTCTTCAGAACCGGTTTGGTCATGTTGTAGAAACCCTTCAGCGTCGTATCGATGACGCTGTTCCAGTCGTCCCGTGGCATCATGATAAAAAGCCCGTCCGCGGTGATCCCCGCATTGTTCACCAGGACATCGATCGTTTTGAAGCGGGAAAAAAGTTCCTGCAGGGCCGCTTCCACCGCCGCCTCCTCACGGACGTCAAACTTGAGCTTCTCCCCGTCGCTGCCCGCAGCGCGGATCATTGCAAGCGTCTCTTCCGCAGCCTGGTCGTTCGCCCTGTAATTGACGACGAGATAATATCCGGCGCGGGCCAGCTCCACGGCGATCGCCCTTCCGATGCCGCGGGCGCCGCCCGTCACGATGGCCACCTTCTGATCAGTCATGATGTGTCTCCTTGGCGATATACCTCCCCTTCCGCCGGCAGGGGAACGATTATGTATCCTCGATAAAATTTTCCCTGAAGTCAAGGAGATTTATTAAAAAGCCCCCTGCCGGAATCGGCAGAGGGCTCATTTTAAAATGCGTTATATCTGAAGCAATCTTACATCATGCCGGGGTAACCGCCGCCTCCGGGAGGCATCGACATACCGCCGCCCGCACCCTTCTCTTCGGGCTTGTCGGCGATCATGCACTGGGTCGTCAGCATTAAAGCTGCAACCGACGCGGCATTCTGCAGGGCGAAACGCGCCACCTTGGTGGGGTCGATGACGCCCGCGGCGATCATGTCTTCATACTGGTCCGTCCGGGCGTTGAAACCGAAGGCGCCCTTCTTTTCCTTTACTTTTTCCACAACGATGCTGCCTTCCATGCCGGCATTGGCGGCGATCATCTTGATCGGTTCTTCGAGCGCCTTTTTGACGATGTT
>JAUSOK010000016.1 GCA_030656035.1 Syntrophales bacterium | reverse complement strand
GACCACGCAGAACAATTCTGCAAGTGCATGAATCAATGAATTATTTAAGCTACAACCGGGGGGATGGCCTTCAAGCATATCTATCCAGGCGGCCTGATTTTTAACGAGTTGTTCAATGATTTTTTAATGAGATGAACAATTTCTAAATAATTCTTGATTTATAATTTTTATGTGCTAATGTACCGTCCGCATGCTGTGATTTAATGGTAAATTGCTCCGCGTTATAAATGTGCTAAAGCGCTGAAAAGAATTGAGATGTAAAACCGCGCTTCGGCGCGGGTTTTTTGCGTTTGGGCCATGACAGGCGCAGGCCACTGAAAGGAGAAATTCAATGCAGATTTCATCGGAAAGTATCAAGGTCGGGCATCCGGATGTCGTCGCCGATATTATCGCGGCCAATGTGATTGCAGTGATTCTGGATGAAGAAAAGAAAATGGAACCGGGGCTGACGCTGCACAACATGCCTCATTGCGGGCTGGAGGTCTTCCTGGGAAAGGGCATCTGCCTGGTGGGCGGCGAGGTCCGGACGCGGGTTTATGTGGATATCGACAAGATCGCCCGGGATTGCGTCGTGGCCCTGGGATACAATGACGCCGCCGTGGGCCTCAACGGCAATTCCATGGGGGTTCTCAATGCGATCATCCCGCAGTCGCCGGACATCAACATGGGAACATCCATGGATCTCAACAAGAAACATGAGATCGGCGCCGGCGATCAGGGCATCATGTATGGATTTGCCTGTAACGAAACGCCGGAACTGCTGCCGCTGCCCTATGTGCTGGTCAGCCGGCTCATGCGCGCCTTTGAGACCTGCGGCGATCCCGTTTTTGCACCGGACGGCAAGGGCCAGGTCTCGGTGGAGTACGACGACAAAACCGGCAAGCCCCTGCGTCTCGCCAAGGTCCTGATGTCCAACGCCATCGATTACCGGATCGTTAAAAAGGCCGAGAAGGGCCAGATCAAAGAGAAAGCCCGCAACATCGCCTTTGCGTGCCTGAAGGACTGGGTGGACAAGAAAACGGAATTTCTGTTCAACCCCACCGGCGAGTGGCAGGCCGTCAACTCCTGCGGGGCCGCCGACTCCGGCGTTACAGGCCGCAAGCTTGTCGTTCAGTTTTACGGCGGCTATCCGGGCGCCCAGATGGGAGGCGGCGCGGTGGTCAACAAGACGCCGGAGAAAGTCGATTGTTCCGCGGCATTCGGCGCGCGCCACGTAGCAAAAAATATCGTTGCGGCCGGGCTGGCCGATAAGTGTTCCGTCCAGATCGCCTATGCCATCGGCGTGGCCAGACCCTTCTCGATCTATGTCAATACATTCGGCACCGGAAAACTTCCCGACCGGAAACTCGAAAAACTCATCGAGCAGGTCTTCGACCTGACTCCGGCCGGGATGATTGTAAAATTCGATCTCTTGAACAGCAATATATACCGGAAAATTCCCGTCACGCTGTTCCTGGATGATTACCGCTGGGAAAAGACGGACATGGTCAAGAAACTTCAGGCAGCGGCGAAATAGCCTACTACAGCCCCATGAACCGGGCGCAGATCATCTTCATGATTTCGTTGGTTCCGGCAAAGATGCGCGTCACGCGTATGTCCCGCCAGGCCCTGGCAATCGGGTATTCCTCGCAGTAGCCGTAGCCGCCGTGAAGCTGAACGCAGCGATCCGCAACGCGGCAGGCCATGTCGGTGATCCAGAAC
>JAUSOK010000015.1 GCA_030656035.1 Syntrophales bacterium | reverse complement strand
GCCATTGATCGGGAGCAGGTAAAAAAAGCCTGGGGATCGCCATCGTAAAGCCTGCCGGAAGAAGGAGGATTTTTTATTTATGCCCCTTGAGCTGATCGGCGCCGTTGAAAACATTCTGAAGCAGGTGGAAGAACGCACCGGCAAGGCCATTGAATTTGTCGAGAAAATTTCCCTGCCCATGTCGGCGGAACTCAGGACGGCGGCGAAAAACGAGGCGCGGCATCGCCTTTTCCACCGCCCCGCCTACGATGAGCAGATCAACTACGTCATCGCCAACCAGTGCGGCCATATCCTGAGGCTTTTTGGTGTGCCGGAGGACCAGCGCTTTGTGCCCATTGCCAACTACCGGACCATGATGAGTTATGTCATGGAGATGGGAGATGAGTTTCACCGCCTCGTGAAGGTCTTCGGACCCGAAAAAATCAAACGCATGGTCCGCCTCTGGTATGAAGGCGTGGTCTTTCAGCTTACCAAAATGCCGCCCGATATCATGATCGATAAATGGCTTTATGACGATTATCCGGAGTTGCGGCCGATTCAGTTAAGCTCCCTGACCCGGCAGCGGCAGGAAGCCGTGCAATCGCTCGCCCAGGACACCCGTAAATTCACTCCCGAAAAGATATACCGCGTTTCCAACATCATGAACTACGCCTTCTTCAAAGTCCTCGAAGACCACTTCCGGCTGGATTGGGTGGCGCCCTATCACCGCACCATTTTCATTTTTGACGGGAGTGCGCTGGCAAAAATCACGGAAAACGAATATGTGAACAACCATATGGGAGACCGGGCCATGATCGACGCGTGGGCAGGACGCCTGGACCTGACGACATGGTTTGAATGGAAACCCCTTTCGGATTCATAATGGAGATAAATTTTCCTTTGCAATGGGGAACGCTGCAAAACGAATACTGGTGGAAGCATGGTAAGGCTTGACAGTTTATTTTCAGTCCATATAAAAGGTGGGCTGCTTCCTGAAAGACGTAGACTGAAATTTTCATGAAAACGGTAGATTTGAAATGAAAATCGTGATAGTTAGTGATGCTATAAAATATAAGGCCGTAAATGGTTCCATCCTGTATAGCAATGCTGGAGGGAAATATGGATTGCCAGACAAATGCCCCGTTTCTTACAAAGAGCGGGGTTTTTTATTGCAGATTAGGAGGCCAAATTGCTTCGCCAAGAAAACGGGCAGCTATTTGAGAGGTAATCTTATGAAGAGAATATCGAGGCTCATTTTTATTTTAGCATGGTTATTAGCGCTACATTTACTAACGGCAGGCAATTCGTTTTCCATGGAGCTGGTCTTTAAGGACACGCAGTATTCATTCCAGACACTGCGGGCGCTGGGCTATGCCGTAGCTGGAGGCGCCGACGTAGGCGAAGTTCTCAAGACAGCATTCTCGATCAAGGAAGGAGACGATGAGAGTTGGTACCGGGAATGGCTGAAGACTGGGGAACAGCGCGAGAAGGCAGGGGACGATTTCCTTGCACTGGGTCGGAAAATCAGTGCGAGACAGGAATTCTTCAAGGCTTCCAACTATTACAGAACAGCCGAATTTTTCCTTCATACCAATCCGGAAGATCCACGAATTGTGTCGGTCTGGAAGAAAAGCCGGGACAGCTTTCGGAAAGCGGCAAAGCTGGCCGATCACCCGATCATGCCTGTCGAAATCCCCTTCGAAGGAACGACATTGGCCGGATATCTGTGCCTCGTCGACAAGTCGAGGGCAAAGAGACCCTTATTGATTGTTCAATCCGGTTTTGACGGTACGATAGAAGAGCTCTATTTTGAAACTGCTCACTTTGCCGTTAAACGGGGGTATAATGTCCTCCTCTTTGAAGGGCCGGGGCAGGGCGGTGTGATCAGGGTACAGAAGCTTCCCTTTCGACCCAACTGGGAAACGGTAGTGACGCCTGTCGTCGATTATGCGCTCACTCGCAAGGAAGTTGACGCGAAGAGAATTGCGCTAATGGGCATCAGCTTAGGCGGTTACTTTGCCCCCCGGGCTGTCGCTTTCGAAAAGAGGATCAAGGCGTGCATCGCCAACGGCGGCGTCTATGATTTTCACATGGCAGCCCGTCTGCCGCCGGAAGAAGAGAAGGAACTTGATACCCAGAAGGGCGCCGAAAAGATCGATAGGGCGATATATAGCAGAATGAAGACGAACCCCTCCTTTCGGTGGTCAATTGCCAATGGCATGTTTACCTTCCATGCCAAATCTCCCAGCGACTGGTTCAAGATGACGAGATCTTATACCATGAAGGATGTTGCGGCGAAGATCACCTGTCCCATGCTCATCGTCGACTCCGAAGGAGACAAGGATATGCCGGGCCAGGCGCGAAAGCTGTATGATGCGCTCAAATCTCCGAAAGATTTTATGTTGTTTACAAAGGAGGAAGGGGCGGAAGAACACTGTCAGATGGGAGCTATTCTTATATCAAATGCCCGGATTCTTGACTGGCTGGATGGTATCATGATGAAAGGCAAGGCAGGAAAGCAGAGATAATGATCAATTAATGAGGCTGTAATCCTCGGACACGAAGAAAAGTGTCACCTATGTCCCTGGAATAAAGTGTAACCCATGTACCCGGATCATACCAACAGATCATCACGGGACAACCCAACTTCGACACCTTGAAGGCGGAAAATCACATCCAACTCATGAATTTACAACGTGAATGATCGTTTTTAGGCGGCTCTTCGCTAAAGAGACGGCTGCCGGGCCGGAACAAGCATGGCAATGGCGTTTACAGGACAGTCGAGCGCGCAGAAACCGCAGCCGATGCAGGCCTTTCCGTCCTTCAGGAAGGGATAGGCGTGGAGATCGCCGTTTTCCATATAATTCTCAGGCGTTTTGCGCCATCCCGTGGCCGCGTTCAGCCAGTCGAAGACCCGTATCCGTCCGGCCCCGATAAAGAGCCCGAACAGGCACAGGCCGGCGCCGGTTCCGCGGAATAGTGGAGGTTGAACCCCGGGTCGTTGCGGCCGTCATGCATGGGCAGCTCCTGTCCGCCTGAATGAATGGCATAGTCCGCACTTCTCTTGCCGATCCTCTGCGCCGCGCGTTTTGATCCGTCCGCCAGCAGGTCGCCGATCCCTTCGCGCCGGACCATCTTTTCGATGAGCGCCACGATGGCTGCTGAATTTGCCCTGCACGGCACAGATGCCGCCGCAGCCGAGCGGGCAGGAATAGCAGTGATATTTGACCCGTTCCACCTGTTTGATGACGTCCGGATTCGTCGGCAGCGACCGTTTGATGCCGAAATCCAGATGGGAGCCCTTCCAGTTCTTGATCGGCGCGTCCCCCATCTCCACGGAGGCCTGATTCAGGCTGCTGGTCCCCCACTTTCTCAGCAAAATTTTTTCAATCATTCCGTCCATGGCCATCTGCGTGGGCAGTATGCGCATGATGACGCCGAGATAGGCTGCCAGCGGACCGGAAAGGAAGGGGGGTTGCCACTGAACCCAGCGGTTGCACTGCCGGCGGAGCTTTTTACGAAGCCGTCATAGTTCAATTCCTGACGACGCGTTTGCATTTTTCAAAGGGGCCAGGAGAAATGGCAGGCGCAGCGGCTCTTCGCGGTCGCCTTCATATCGAACCTGCATCAGGAACAGTCCCGACGGCGGGGCCGTGCATTGCGCCGGCGCCTCTGAAAACGTCTTCATCATCCCCTCCACGTCCCCGGCCGTCAGCTTTCCCCTGCCCACTTCCACGAGGACGCCCACCATGCGGCGGACCATCTTCCAGAGAAAATGGGAACCGGTAATACGGAAAACGATCAGGCCCTCCAGCGGGGCGATTTCGATCCGGTCAATCTTCACACGTGTCGAAGCGTCCTTATCGAATCGCTTGTCGGCAAAGGAAGCAAAATCGTGCAGGCCCTCGAAAAGCCGGCCGGCCGCCTGCATCTTCTCTACGTTCAGAGGATCCCGTACCCACCAGACATAGCGTTTTCCGAAGGCCGTCCGGTATCGTGACAAGAGATAGACATAGGTCCTGGCCACCGCGTGATGGCGGGCATGAAAGCGGGCATGGACCTTCTCCACGCGCAGCACATTGATGTTCGACGGGAGGCGGTCGTTGAGCCCCTCCATGATTTTTTTCGGCGGCAGTACCTTCTCCGCCTCCAGGTGGGCCACCTGGGCAAGGGCGTGTACCCCCGCATCCGTCCGTCCGGCGCCCTGGACATCGACCGACTGACCCAGCAGTTCCCGCGCCGCCTCAACCAGCGTGCCCTGGATGCTTCTGGCATTCTTCTGGGTCTGCCAGCCGCTGTAGCTCGTACCGTCATACTCGATCGTCAGCTTGTATTTAGCCATTCTTCAACAATCCATAACGCTGAATCTTGCTGCGCAACGTTTTCCGGTCAATGCCCAACAGTTGGGCTGTCCGGCTCTGGTTCCAGGAAGTGCTCTTCAGACACTGGAGGATCTGTTCCCGCTCCGCGCCTTCCAGCGGCATCAGTTGCGGCGGGGGAGCATCCCGTTTTTGCCGGAATCGCTCCGGCAGATTTTCCGGGAGGATCAAAAGAAAGGGAGACAGCAGCATGGTCTGTTGCAACACGTTCTGCAGTTCCCGGACATTGCCGGGCCAGTCGTAGGCGATCAGGAGTTCCATGGACTCATCGGACACGCGGACATTGGCATATCCGAGTTTTTTCAACAGCGACTCGACCAGCAGGGGCAGGTCTTCCTTATGTTCTCTCAGCGGCGGGATGTGCAGGCGGACCACAAAACGATAGAGCAGATCCGCACGGAACTTGTCTTTTGCGATCTCATCGTTGATGTTGCGGTTGGCGGCGGCCACGACGCGCACCGCCGCATGACGGACTTCGTGTCCGCCGAGCCGGCGGATTTCGCCGTCCTGCATGAAACGCAGGAGCTTGGCCTGGAGTCCGGAAGACATCTCCGTGATCTCATCGAGGAAAATGGTGCCGTCCTGCGCTGATTCGATCAGCCCGGGATGAGGCCGGTCGGCGCCCGTAAAGGCGCCCTTTTCATAGCCGAACAACTCCGATTCCAGCAGGGTTTCCGGAATGGCGCCGCAGTGAACGACCACAAAGGGTTTTTCACGGCGGATGCTCAACTGATGCAGGGAGCGCGCCGTCAGTTCTTTGCCCGTACCGCTCTCGCCTTCGATCAGCACGCTGGCCGATGAATCGGCGACCCGTGCAAGCTGCTTGTAGAGGTCCACCATTGTTGCCGATGAGCCAATAAATTCCGGCGCTTCCGTCGCTTTGGGTTGACCCCGCATTCGCTGTTGTTGAAGCTCGCGAACTTCCAGGACCTTTTTAACCATGGCCCGGATCTGATCGGGAGAAAAGGGCTTGCTGATATAGTCCCAGGCCCCCAGACGCAGGGCTATCATGGTGGTTTCCAGGGAACCATAGGCCGTCATGAGAATGACCGGCAGCTCCGGCCATTTTTCATGAACCCGCCGGAGAAACTCGAGTCCGTCCATATCCGGCATGCGGATGTCGGACATCAGCAGATCATAGGTGGGCAGATCCTCACGCAGGGCCTTTCTGGCCGACGTGAAGGAGTCCACCTCGTAGCCGGCCAGTGAGAGGGCCTCCTGTAAAAACTCGCAGGCAATGGCATCGTCGTCAATGACCAGAATCCGCACCGGCATAGTCCCGTTACCCCTGCAGCCCTTTTTTTGCCATATAGCCGGCCAGATCGGCCACCCGGCAGGAATAGCCCCATTCGTTGTCGTACCAAGCCACGACCTTGGCCATATTGCCCCGGAGGATCTGCGTGAATTCAATATCCACGATGGATGAATGGGCGTCCCCCTTGAAATCCGTGGAAACGAGACGGCCCTCTTCACAGGCCATGATGTCCTTCAGTGATTTGGCCGCGGCGTTCCGGAGCGCCTGACGCAGGTCTTGTGTGGTTGTTTCTGTCTTGATTTCCGCCACAAAATCCACAATGGAGACCGTCGGCGTGGGGACGCGCAGGGAATAACCGTCAAACCGGCCGGCCAGCTCCGGAATCACAAGCGCCAGGGC
>JAUSOK010000191.1 GCA_030656035.1 Syntrophales bacterium | reverse complement strand
CCCCTTGCGGATACCAAGGCTGTAGAGGCCGAGCCCGACGGCCTTCGCCGTGTCGTAGTACTCCGTCCAGCTCCATCCTTGCCATACGCCCTGCCGGCGCTTCTCCACGGCGAGGCGATTGTTGTATTTACCGGCCTGATTTCTGAATATCTGGGACAGATTGCGCATCATAACCTCACCTCCTGCGGATCGAACGATCGTAAAGGGTCACAGCGGAAAGGAGAATGGGGGAGATATCTCTCCCCGGATGGAATGGAACCGTGGTGCCCCGACCATCGGGGTGACGAAACTGCTTGTGGCTTCCTTTCTGGCGAACTTCAGAAAAACCGAGGCGCTCCAGAATGTTTATCACTTCAGCAGGCTTTAAGACGGCGCGTAATCCCATAGTCACGCCACAACGACACTCTGCGTCCCTACAAACTCAGCTTCCAGCTTCGGTTCGCCATCCTCCAGAAGCAATTCCACAACCTCTTTGAGGTTGTGATTCAGCTCATCAAGGGACTTCCCCTGGGAATGGCCGCCGCGCAGACCTGGAATATAACCGACATAAAGCCCTGTATCGGGACACTTCTCAACAACGGCGGTAAAAACTCTCATTGGCTTCCTCTTTCGTGTATCTATCAGCAATAATTCAATGACATAAACAACGTCTGTATGATGAATGATAACGATAAGAATGTCAAGAATTTTGGGAATTTTGGGAATGGCGTATCACCCTTGACGGCCGGAGACTTAAGCCCGTGCTATACTGGAACGAGATAGAGAGAGGAGGTACCTTATTGGGGCGGGTGGCCGGGACCCCCTTGAGGGGGATGGCAAGGGGGTGATGGAAAGCTGGGCGAAGAAACGCAAGGGCGGCGACGTGACAGTGCTGGAGCAGAGGAATGCCCTGGCGCGGCGCCTGCTTACCGCTCCATGTTTCTTATTGATTTAGCGTGCAACGTTAGGGATTTTTCAAGACGTCGTCGTGGTTGCCCACAACCCTCAGGAAAACAGTGTCTTCAACGATTTCAAAGGTCAGGCGATAAAAGTCATCGACCCGCACTTCCCAGATACCATCTATTCCCTTTATTTTTTTCGTATGCAGGGATGGATGCTTGAAATTTTTTGACAGCTGTTCAATCTGTCTATCAACCTTGTCCTGAATGGCAGCGGGCAACTTCCGGTACTTCTTTTTAAAGCTCCGGTAGGCTTTGATTTTCATGACCTTAGTGCTCGCACAAGGTCTTTGACAGAACCGTCGCCTACGACCCGACCTGACTTCTTATCTTTGTCGGCTTCTTCTTCCCCCTTCTGCCATTTTCTGGTCCAGAAATAGGACTGCGTCGGGTCTATTACCTCTTTTGTCTTAATAAAATAAACAAAATTCAAGACCTCTTTAAGCTTACCCGATGGCATACCATCGATTTCCTGTAATATATCCTTCTTATAATTGGATAAAGCCTTGCCCATCCTGATGCACCTCCTGTAATTACTGTGCCATGATTTTTGTGATAGGTTCGCCATCCTCCAGAAGCAATTCTACAACCTCTTTGAGGTTGTGATTCAGCTCATCCATGGTTTCCCCCTGGGAATGGGCGCCGCGCAGACCTGGAATATAACCGACATAAAGCCCTGTATCAGGACACTTCTCAATAACGGCTGTATAAACTCTCATTGGCTTCCTCTTTCGTGTATCTATCAGCAATCATTCAATGACATAAAAACGTCTGCATGATGAATGATAACGATCAGAATGTCAAGAATTTTGGGAATGGCCTATCACCCTTGACGGCCGGAGACTTAAGCCCGTGCTATACTGGAAAGAGATAGAGAGAGGAGGCGCCTTATGGGGGCGGGTGGCCGGCGACGCCTGCCTACCTCTCCAGTTTCTTGTTGATTTGCTGAACAAAATAGCTTTTTACCCATAAGAAATATCAAGACAGCCGGGCTATGACTCCAAATACAAATCAATACTACAATCATTCATGGGAATTTATTGACTTCGGTTCGAAAGGTACAAATGCTTGACACAAAGTGATATTCAGTTCATGAAGATGAATCATGGAATGACAAAGATTTATCGTAGGGCGGTCAGCATAAGTTCAGCACAACCTGAATGAATAGGGTATGCCTTCCTAATGCTTAAACCGATACAAATTTCTTCGAGAGTGCAAAAAGTCCTCCCCCTTGATGCATGTCTCGCAAAGACTGCAAAACTTGCGGACGGTAACGCTATAAAGGGAATCACCGTTTCTACTCATTGCCAAATCGTAGGACATGTGGCCCTTGAACTTACACGCCGGCAACCACAATGGCTTCAAGAATCACTATACCCCAAAGGAAGCGAACTTGTTGCCGCCGCTCATGATCTCGGTAAAGTTAGCCCTCTTTTTCAAGAAAAAATTTACTCAGCCACAGGTGAATTGTTAGGAATTGGTAAG
>JAUSOK010000081.1 GCA_030656035.1 Syntrophales bacterium | reverse complement strand
TGATTTCCGAATTCCAGAACGCGAACATGCGTATGAAGTATCTTGCAAAGCCGGTCGTAACGGCGCCTGCCGGACTGGCGCTGGGCGGCGGTTGTGAAATGACCATGCACGGGGCGAAATGCCAGCCCTGCGGCGAGACTTATATCGGTCTTGTGGAAGTGGGCGTCGGCGTTATCCCGGCCGGCGGCGGATGCAAGGAACTCATGGTGCGCCTGACCGAAGGCATCCCCGACGGCGTTATCGATGCGGGATTGAATTTACAGACGATTCTGGGCAAGGCCTTTGAAACCATCGCCAAGGCCAAGGTGGCCACGAGCGCCATGGAAGCCATGGAAATGGGTTTCATCCGCAAGACGGAAAATATCAGCCTCAACCGGGATCAGCAGATCTATGACGCCAAGCAGGTCGCTCTGGGTCTGTCCAGATTCTACAAGAAGGCGCGTCCGGCCCTGATCCCCGTGATGGGCGAGAACTTCCGGGGCATGGCCGAGGCGATTCTGTATAACATGCAGTATGGAAACTACGCGTCCGCCTATGACGTCCATATTGCCCGGAAGGTTGCCCATATCATTTCCGGCGGCGACTGCGCCGAAGGAACGTTCGTTACGGAACAGGAAATACTTGATCTGGAGAAGGAAGCCTTCATGAGCCTCATGGGCGAGCAGAAGACCCAGGACCGGATCATGCACATGCTGACGACGGGCAAACCGTTACGTAATTAAAATATGAACATCTCCCTGACCATTCGCCCCTCCCCCGGTGGGGGGGGCGAGGGGCGGGGGATACTGAAGAGAAGGAGGAATATCATGAGTGAAGCTGTTATTGTTGAAGCCGTCAGAAGTCCGGGCGGAAGATATAGAAGAGGCGGTCTTGGCGCCACGAGAGGAGATGTCATCGGTATCCAGGTGCTGAAGGGTCTGCTGGCCCGGTTTCCGAACATGAAGCCGGAAGAAGTGGACGATGTGATCGTCGGCTGTTCCTTCCCCGAAGGCGAACAGGGCATGAACTACGGTCGTGTGATTGCGATGGGCGCAGGATTGCCCATTTCCGTATCGGGCATGGTCGTCAACCGTTTCTGTTCGTCGGGACTGCAGGCGATCGCCGACGCAACCGCCAAGATTCGCGCGGGTTGGTCCGACGTGATTATCGCGGGCGGTTGCGAGACCATGTCGCACATCCCCATGGGCGGCAGCATCTTCCGTCCCAATCCCGACTGGGCCTTCGACGGCAGCATGCCCAATGTCTATGTCTCCATGGGCATCACGGCGGAAAACGTTGCGGCCGATTACAAAATCTCCAGGGAAGACATGGACAAGTTCGGTCTGGAGAGTAACCGCAGGGCTTTTGAAGCCCAGAAGGCGGGTAAATTCAAGGATGAAATCATCCCGATTGAGGCCTTCAAGTACAAGGTTCTGAAAAACGGCAAGCGCGTCCGCGAAAAGGTCATTTTTGACGCCGACGACGGCGTGAGATGGCCGGCCAAGATAGAGGATATGGCCAAGTTGAAGTCCCCCTTCAAACAGGGTGGAACCGTGACCGCCGCCAACTCTTCCCAGATGACCGACGGCGCCGCCTTTTCCCTGCTCATGACGGCGGACAAAGCCAAGGAACTGGGATTAAAGCCGCTGGCCAAGCTGACCTATTTTGCCGTTGCCGGCTGCAAGGCCGAAGAGATGGGGGTCGGCCCGGCCTATGCGATTCCCAAGGTTCTCAAGATGGCGGGATTGACCACCAAGGACATTGATGTTTATGAAATCAATGAAGCCTTTGCCTCACAGGCCATCTATTCCTGCCGGGTGTTGGGGATTGAAGACCGTTATTTTGCCGGGGACATTAATCCGAACGGCGGTGCGATAGCCCTCGGGCATCCGCTGGGATGCACGGGCGCCAAACTGACCGCCCAGTTGCTCCATGAGTTGAAACGCCGGAAGGCAAAACGCGGAATCGTCTCCATGTGTATCGGCGGCGGCATGGGCGCTGCCGGCATATACGAAATGCTGTAAAAAAAATTTCTACCGCGCATCGGCGGGTGCGAAAAGACCCCTCCCCGCCTGAAAGCAGGCGGCTTTTCTGTAGCCCGTTAGACGCGATTTTTGTAGGAAGCCATGGTCGTTTCATACGGCCATGGCTTTTTACTTGTTAAGCGCACCAGATTGAGATATTATAATCTCAAGGTGAGATGCTGAGGGCCAAACAGGGGGTGCGGGCGAAGCCTAACGCACCGAAAACTCTGCCCTGGCGATTAATATGATGGACAAGGATGATCAATGGAACAAGAAAAGGAAACGACGCAGGAATCCGCCGAAGAAATGAGTTTTGCGGAGTTGTTTGAACAGAGTCAGACAGAGCCGGTATGGCTGAAACCGGGACAGAAAGTGGACGTCCGGATCGTCAAAGTCACGCCGGAGTGGGTCTTTCTGGATCTGGGCGGAAAAAACGAAGGGTATCTGGACAGAAAGGAATTAATCGATGAAAACGGCGAGTTGACAGCCAAGGAAGGCGACACGATCCGGGCCTACTTTTTGTCCTCCCGCCAGAATGAGAAGCTTTTCACGACAAAAATCGCCGCCGGAGAAGCCAGCCGCATCTACCTTGAAGACGCTTGGCGCAGCGGCATTCCCGTGGAGGGCGTGGTCGATAAGGAAATCAAAGGGGGGTTTGAGGTCCGGATCGCCGGGACGATGCGGGGGTTCTGCCCCTTTTCACAGATGGGATTGGGAAGGATTGACGCACCGGCTGATTATGTCGGGCGGCGCCTTCCCTTTATCATTCTGGAATACGAGCAGAAGGGGCGCAACATCATTTTATCGAACCGGATGATCGTTGCAAAAGAGCAGAAGGCGCTAAGAGACGCGTTGATGCAGTCGCTCCGGGAAGGCCAGGTTGTAAAAGGGAAAATCATCTCGCTGCAGAAATTCGGCGCCTTTGTGGATATCGGTGGCATGCATGGCCTCTTGCCCATGTCGGAAATCGCCTGGGGCCATACCGAAGACATTAACGATGCCCTGAAGGTTGGCGAGGAAGTTGAAGTGGCCGTTCTGAAAATTGACCGCGAAAAGGACCGCATCAGCCTGAGTCTCAAGCAGATGCTTGCAGATCCCTGGGAGAAGGTTGAATCCGGCTACCCGGAAGGCTCCGTCCATACCGGCAGGGTGTCCCGCATGACGAACTTCGGCGCATTCGTCACATTGGAGGCAGGGATAGACGGCCTGCTGCACATCTCGCGACTGGGCGCAGGAAAGCGGATCAAACATGCCGGCGAGATTCTCAAGCAGGGACAAGCCATCGAGGTGAAAATCGAGAAAATGGATCGGACGGCGAGACGTCTCTCCCTGATCCTGGCATCCCATGAAGAAGCCGCAGGAGAAAAAGAGGCGCCCGAAGATTTCCGGCAATATCTCCAGAAGAAACCCGATTCTTTCGGGTCGCTCGGTGATGCCTTCAAGAACGGGTCTTCGTTGAAGACGAAAGGAACAGAAAGGAAATAGTTTAAAATTAGGGACGGGTTCACATTTTTCCGTTTCCGTTTTTAAGAGAAATGTGAACCCGTCCCCAATTGACAATTGAATATCAGGAGGTCTGGCATGCTCAAGCACGTTGTCTTCATGAAGTTTAAACCGGCAGTGACGGCGACTGACATCGATCAGCTTAACCAGGCTCTGGGCGGTCTTCCGGCTGCCATTGCCGAGATCAGGGAATTTGTATTCGGCCAGGACATTCTGCGCACCGAAAGGTCTTGGGACTTTGCCCTGGTATCGGCGTTCGACAACATGGAGGCCATGAATCGCTATCAGGTCCATCCCGAGCATCAGATCATCTTGCAGAAGGTCCGGGCGATGTGCGACAGTATCGTGGTCGTTGACTTCGAATTTTAATCCATACAGGGAAGCAGTCATGAAAGCAGGTTTTGTCCAGTTCGACCCCATCTTCGGTGAAGTTGATAAGAACATTGAGAAGGCAAGACAGCTCATCGAGCCCCTCGATGCCGATTTGATCGTGCTTCCGGAGTTTTTCAATACTGGTTATCTTTTTACTTCCAAACAGGAGGCGGAAGAGCTGGGCGAGATCATTCCGGGCGGCCCGACGACAGAAGCCTTGTGCGGTATCGCCGGTAGAAAAAACTTGTATCTTGTCGGCGGTTTAATCGAAAAGGCCGGTGATCGGCTTTATAATGCGGCCGTCCTCGTTTCGCCCGAAGGCCATCTGGGAACCTACCGGAAGGTGCATCTTTTTAATGAGGAAACGCTCTGGTTCACGCCAGGAGACAATGAATTTGAGGTCTATGACATCGGTTCTTGCAAGCTGGGGATCATGATCTGCTTTGACTGGATATTTCCCGAGGTCATGCGTGTTTTGGCCCTGAAGGGCGCCGAGGTTGTCTGTCACCCGGCCAATCTCGTGTTGCCTTTCTGCCAGAATGCCATGATCACGCGCTGCCTGGAGAACCGCGTCTTTGCGGTCACTTCGAACCGGACGGGAACGGAGCATCGGGGAGGCAAAACCTTTTGCTATACGGGCCGCAGCCAGATTACCGGTCCGGCTGCCAATATCCTTTATCGCGCCGGAGCGGACACGGAAGAAACCGGCGTCGTTAATCTCGACGTGTCCCTGGCAAGGAACAAACGGCTGAATCCGTACAATGACCTGTTTTATGACCGCCGTATTCCGTTTTATGGAGCATTAACCGGCCAAGTCGCTTAGAAATGAACGGGAAGTGCCTGGAAAGGAAGGATCAGGAGATGCCGGTCTTACTTATCAAGCAAATCCCTCTTTTTGCCCTCCTTTCGCCGCATGAGCAGGAAACGCTGGCATCCATGCTAAGGCGGCGGTCCATCCGTAAAGGGGATTTCCTTTTTCACAGGGGCGATGAAGGGACGGCCCTTTACATCATTTTCAAAGGTCTGATCAAGATTGCCGTTTCCACGAACCGTGGCGACGAGGTCACGCTGGCCATGCTGGCCGACGGCGATTTCTTCGGCGAAATGGCCCTGCTTGACGATCTGCCCCGTTCAACGGACGCCATGGCGCTGGAGGACACACAGTTGTATGTTCTCAATCGCGCCGATTTTCTTTCCTTTCTGATTCAAAATGAACATGCCGTTCGGGCGATCATCCAGGTCCTTTCGCTTCGCCTGCGCAGGACCGACGACATGGTGGCGGAAGTCTGTTTTCTGAATGTCTCTGCCCGGCTGGCAAAACGGCTCGTCGCGCTGGTCGAGTCCCGGCATCAGGTGGACAAGGGCGATCAGCAGTATGACGTGCATTTAACACAGCGGGAGCTGGCCAGTCTGATCGGCGTCTCCCGCGAGACGATCAACAAGGAATTGAAAATCCTGCGCCAAAAAGGGATCGTATCCACCGCCCGGCGCACCATTGCCGTCCGCGATCTGAACCGCCTGAAAAATCGTATCAGATGATGTAATTAAGGTTCATCCGGTTCATGCATACTTTTGAGTTGATAGTCTGTTGAATGGTGAACTCCGACTCACGTCCCTGCGCTTATATTCCCATCCCAACCGGGTGGTTGTGGCTTCATGTGCTCCGGGGCCGTCACTCCGCTGATGCCGTAGTGGCTTAAAATTTATGCAGGAGGTTCAGACATGATGACTTTAAATAACAAAAGGACTGTTTACAAAATCGGATTAATAAATCCATCTTTGTCTTTAATTTCGTTTTTTTATGTTTGCTCGCTGATAATCTGTTTTTTGTTTATATCCACTTCTATTTCCGGCAACGCATTTGCCGATGAAAAGGGGTGGCTTGGGGTTCAGGTGAAGCCTGTGACAGGGAAAAATATGCGGGTACTTCATATGCAATATGGCAGAGGGGAAGTTATTTTTGTTTCCGCAGTGATAAAAGGAAGTCCGGCAGAGCAAATGGGCATAAAGCAGGATGATGTTATTCTTTCCGTCAACTACAAGGATATAAAAAATATCAATGAATTCAAAGATGCAGTTTCTGTATTAAGCCCGGGAGATAAAATAGTTCTCTTGGTTTCCCGTTTCAAAGAGAAAGCCCAATTTATAACAGGAACGATGGGACTATCCCCAGAGGTTACCAAAACGGAGCAAATTACAAAACCTTTTGAAGAAGCCAAGCCGGTGGTTACTGATAGATCTGCTAAAATTTTTGCGCCCACAGGACAGCATAGAATAATATCTTTAGGTTTTTCCCATGATGGCAAATATATCATATCGGGGGGAGATATGAAAAATTCTCTCAAGCTCTGGGATCTTTCAACGGGTAAAGAGATGAGGACGTTCATAGGGCATACGGAAGACAGGGTCGGCTCAGTAGCCTTTTCTCCTGACGGCAGATATGCACTCTCAGGGAGCTCTGATAAAACAGTTAAACTCTGGGATATATCCACGGGCAAAGAGATAAGGACATTTACAGGGCATACTGGAGGGGTTCTCTCAGTAACCTTTTCTCCTGATGGAAGGTATGCAGCATCAGGGAGCGGGGATAAAACTATCAAGCTCTGGGATGTTTCCTCCGGTAAAGAGGTCAATACGTTTTTCGGACATGCAGATGCTGCTTGCTCTATTGTCTTTTCTCCTGACGGCAGATATTTACTCTCCGGGAGCTTTGATAAAACACTTAAACTCTGGGATATATCTACGGGCAACGAGATAAGGACATTCACAGGTCATGCATGGCAGATTGCCTCCGTTGCCTTTTCAGCTAATGGCAGGTATGCACTTTCACGCAGTGGTGATAGAATCATTAAACTCTGGGACATAAATACAGGTAAAGAGATAAGGACTTTTTCCGGTGATAATGTTGATGCTGCTGGTGTTGCTACTGGCAGTCAAATGATAGTTTCAGGAACCTTTTCCCCGGATGGGCGATATATGCTTACTACAGAAAGGTCGGGCACCATCAAGCTCTGGAATGTTGCAACAGGCAAAGCGATAAGGACATTTACAGGGCATACGGGATGGACTCGCGCTGTAACCTTTTCTAATGACGTAAAGAGTTTTATTTCCGGAGGCGACGACGGCACAATAAGGCTTTGGGACATAAATACAGGCAAAGAAATTGCCCAGCTCATAAGTTTAAAAGACGAAGAGTGGATAGTTCTCACGCCTGAAGGTTATTTCAATGCTTCGGCAAACGGCGCAAAGTACCTCAATGTCCGTGTCGGCAACAAAGTCTATTCCATCGATAACTTCTCCGAAAGA
>JAUSOK010000156.1 GCA_030656035.1 Syntrophales bacterium | reverse complement strand
CTCGGCGGCCTTGATGCGAACCTCGGGCGTGTACTTTTCGTGCTCGTCGCACTCCTTCGAAAGCGGCGTAAACTCAGCCACCGCAAATTTGTACGCCATGTCCTTCAACATTTTCAATTCTTCCGTCAAATCAAAATCCATATTCTCGTTCCTCCGCCATTCTTCGAGACCGCTGAAAAATGGTTCGCAAGCGGCGAAGCCATTTTTCAGCGGTTATGCAATAATTCTCACTTCGTGTAATCGTAAACGCCCTTGCCGGTCTTGCGTCCATAGCGGCCGGCCCGGACCAGCTTCTTCAAGAGCGGCGCCGGACGGTATTTGTCGCCCAATTCCCGGTTCAGGCCTTCCATGATCCGCAGCAATGTCTCATTGCCCACCAGATCCGACAACGCCAACGGTCCGATGGGGTGATTGCAGCCCAGAACCATTCCCTTGTCGATGTCCTCCGCCGTGGCGACCCCCTCATCGAGCGCAAAAAAGGCCTCGTTGAGCATGGTGCAGAGAATGCGGTTGACCGCAAAGGCCGGAGCCTCTCTGACGACGATGACTTCCTTGCCGATGGTCTTCCCCCAGGCCTTGGCAATCTCGAGGGTTTCATCGGATGTCTCGTAACCCCGGATGATTTCGAGCAGGCGCATGACGGGCACGGGATTGAAGAAATGTGTCCCGATAAACTTGCCCGGCCGCTTCGTGATGGCCGCCATTTCAGTAATGCTCAGGCCGGAGGTGTTCGTGAAAAACAGGCAATGTTCCGGGACGATCTTCTCGAGTTCCGTATAAACCTGTTTTTTTACGTCCATGACTTCGATGACGACTTCCACCACCACATCGACGCCCGTCGCAGCTTCCTTCAAATCCACTGTCGGCTTGATGCGACCGAGAATCGCGTCCATGTCGGCCTGCGTCCGCTTGCCCTTCTCCACATCCCGCGCGAGATTCTTCGTGATCGTTTTCATGCCCCCGTCGATGAACCGCTGCTCGATGTCCCGCATGGTTACCTCATAGCCTGCCTGTGCGCAAACCTGCGCGATGCCGTTGCCCATGAGTCCTGCGCCCAAAACGCAAATCTTCTTGATCTCCATGATGTTTCCTCTCCTCCCTTTTTATTGTTTTTCCTGTCCTTGCCAATCAGGCAAAGCCAGGGTGTTGCGACCTTGAAAGGGACATTGACTCTGGAGTCAATGTCCCTGCGTCACATAACACATCCGGTGCGTCATGACAATTGATTCCTTGGACAAATTATTGTAGAAGGGAAAACGGGACGGCTGCGAAAAAACCTACGGGACAACCGTAAGGCGGCCCCAGGCTGGCCAAAGCGCAGCCGCAAGCTTCAGAGGTTATGCTCTCAATACAGGATTTTTTAGATGCACATTCTCATCGATGGATATAATCTGATTCGCCAGTCCGGGGTCTTCCGGCGTTTCGACCGGATGAGCCTTGAAGCGGGGCGCAATGCCCTGATGCACAGCCTTGCCGCCTACAAAAGGCAGACGGGACACCGCGTGACGGTGGTTTTTGACGCCCGCGAAGGCGGCTTTCTCACGGAAGAGCGCGATCGTTACGGCGGGGTCCATTGCCTGTACTCCCGCAAGGGTGAAACAGCCGACGACCTCATCAAGCGCATGATCGAGGGGAGAAAAGAAGAGTTCGTTGTGGTCACCTCGGATCGCGCAATTGCCGATTTTGTCTCCCGCCGGGGCGTCGCCGCCATTGCCTCGCCGGTTTTTGAATCCCGGTTGCAGCACGCCGAAGCCGCGCGGAACGAGGATAGGCGCTTCGAAAAGGATGAGCCGGACGAAGAGGAACGGGATGACGGTTCCGCTGCAGGCACAAAAAAGAAAGGTCCCTCCCGCCGCCTCTCCAAAAAGCAAAGGACGGCCCGGTCGATTATCAAAAAACTATAAAAATTTACGCAGCCGTCATTTCTCACAGACCTGGATCAGGAACCGCTCCAGCATCAGGCGGGCATCCTTCGCGGTGCTTTTCATCGCCAGGTCAATATCCACGAGCGTCTCCAGGTGACGAATCAGCGACTCCCGGGAAAAGCGGCCCGCATGGCCGAGCGCCTGATAGATAACGTAGGGATGCGGCGTCGCCGTTCCCAGCCGTTCCTTAATCTCCGGAAAGAGGACTTTCTGGAACCGGCCGTAATCCATCCCGGCCTGGTAGGCTGTCCGTGGAGTGGTTTCCAGCAATAATTTGGCCTGAAGCAGTATCCGGATTTCGCGGGCAAGCATGGCCAGAATCATGACCGGATGGTCGCCCTGATTCAGCAGCTCTCCGAGGACGGCCAGGCCGGCCGGCAGATTCTTTTCCGACAGGGCGGCGGTTAAATTGAAAACGGTTTCCTCCCGGGTTTTACCGATTACCGCTTCAATGTCCGCTTCATCGATGACGGATTTTTCCGCTGCAAACGTGATGAGTTTTTCCAGGGCGGCCATCGAGGCTCTGAGATCGAATCCTGTTTTTTTCCCCAACACCGGCCAGCCGCCGGGCGCCATACTCTTGCCTTTTGCAGCCAGCAGCTCACGCGCGTTTTCCATGAGCCGCCCCTTGAGCTTCGCATCCCCCTTTACGCGCGAAAACTCGATGACTTTCCCCACTTCGTCGAGGGTCTTAAAAAGCTTCTTGCGTTTATCCACCGAATCAGCCGTCAGAATCAGGTGGTTTCCTTCGGGAAGGCCGTTTTTCAGCACCGCTTCGAGACGATCCGCGCCCTCGCCGGACGCGGCCGCTTCCGACTGGTGCGTTGCGCAAAACGCCGCCATCACGGGCAGCCAGGCTTCCCGATCCCGCCCCTCGTCGCCTTCAAGCGCCTGCTGCCACTGCTCATCGCTGATTTTTTGCCAGCCGCCGTCCTTCAGGTCGTCCAGTGTCCAGCCGGTCATGCGCAGAAAGAGCATGAAATCGGCGGCCACACGGGCCGGATTCGCCTTGGCCTGATCGCGGATTTTTTGGATGATGACCGGCAGGGTTTTACGGGAATGAAAAATCCGGGTATTGCGGACGACGATCGCCTTCCGTCCGGGGAGGAGGGGACGCGTCAGGAGCGATTCGCAGATTTGATTCATATCCTCCGTGTCGCCGTCCAGGACAAAGAGGTTCAGGTCGCGGTCGGATGCGGGAATGATCAGCGCAATGATTTTATCGAGAGCATCCCGGAGCAGATACTCTTCTTCGCCGTAGAGCAGATAGCAGGGGGCAATCCGGCCTTTTCCTATCTCGGACAGGATTTTTTCCAGTTCCATGTGGGGGACAGTGGGGGTCAAGACCTGACCCCCATGCCTTTCTAAACGATGACAAATTTCTGGATATGCTTGACGACCTCGTCAGGATCGTCGATGATTTCAATAAAATCGAGATCCTCGGGCAGGATCATGCCGCTGCGGATCATGGTTTTTTTAAGCCAGTCCAGCAGTCCTTTCCAGTATTCGCTGCCCATCAGGATCACCGGGAAGCTCTTGATGCGCCGGGTCTGAATCAGAGTCAGGGCTTCAAACAGCTCGTCCATCGTACCGAATCCGCCGGGCATGATGACATAGGCTACGGCATACTTGACAAACATGACCTTGCGGATAAAGAAATACTTGTAATCAATCGATATGTTGGCATAAGCATTGGGCTTCTGCTCAAAGGGGAGCCTGATATTCATGCCTACCGACTTGCCGCCGGCCTCGGCGGCGCCCTTGTTGGCCGCCTCCATGATCCCGGGACCGCCGCCTGTAATCACGCTGAATCCCTTCTGGGCCAGTCGGTGGGCCAGCTTCTCCGTTTTCTGGTAATAGGGATCATCAGGCGTCACGCGGGCAGATCCGAAAATACTCACGGCGTTCCTGAGTTTGGAGAGAGACTCGATGGCTTCCACAAACTCCGCCATGATTCGGAAAATTCGCCAGGATTCCTCAATGGAAAGGGCATCGACCAGGTATTGTCTCTCTTCCATATGTCGCCCCTTTATACGCTTTTACGTCTTTGCACTTTGGCCAGCCTTCGGCGCGCTTCGATCGTCTTTCTCTTCTTCTTCACAGACGGCTTCTCATAGGCCCGGCGAAGTTTCAGCTCTTTGAACAGACCGCTTTTGGACAGCTTGTTCTTGAGGATCTTCAAAGCCTTTTCGACGTCATTATCAAATACTTTGACTTCCAGTTTTCCCCCCTCCCTTCTCTCGCATAATTATTTTTTCAGTCGGCATAAAAAAAGGGCAGTACGGCCCTGCACATAAATGGTGCCGTAATCTACCCTGCCTGTTGCCTGTTTTAGACCACGCTCCTTACTTGGCGATAATCCTTTTCAATTCCTCAATAAACGCCTCGTTTTCTTCGCGACTGCCAACGGTAACCCTGATGAACTGCCGGTTTCTTCCGGGGAGAATGAAAGGCTTGACCAGAATCCCCTTGCGAACGAGTTGTTCGTATATATGAATTGCATCCGGATTGCAACTAAAAAAAATAAAATTTGCGACGCTCGGACAGGGATGAATGCCGTCCATTTTCTGCAGCGCCTCATAGAGTTTTCTTCTTTCTTCGATAATCCGTTCAATCTGTTCCAAAAACGCCTGCTTTTCGTCCATAAAGAACCCGGCTGCCAGCTGCGACAGGGTGTTCACATTATAGGGGAGGCGCACTTTGTTCAATTCCCGTACCAGTTCCGGGGCGCCGATCAAAAAACCGATGCGCAGGGCGGCATAGCCCACCTTGGAAAGCGTTCGCAGAATCACCAGGTTTTCATACTGCTTCAGCAGGGGTAAAAGGGTCTTTCCGGAAAAATTGAAATAGGCCTCATCAACGACCACCACACCCGATGAGGCCTGCAGGATCGCTTCGATCCGGTCCTCGCTGAAGCAATTGCCCGTGGGGCTGTTTGGATAGCTCAGAAAGATCAGGGCCGGCGACTCCTCGGCAATATTTTTAAGCATGGCCGCCGGATCAAGATCAAAGGCGTCGTCGAGGGGAACTTCCGTGACGCCGAGGCCGCAGTTGAGGCCCAGGATCCGGTACATGACGAAAGTGGGCGTCGGAATGAGTATCCTTGCCCCCGGACGGGCCAGCGCCGTGCAGAGAATCTGGATGAGTTCGTCCGAACCGTTGCCCGTCATGACCCAATTTTCATCGACGCCGCAGGAGACGCCATAACGCTTGCGCAGCGTCGGCGCTCCCGGATCAGGGTAGCGGTTCAGCGCTGTGTCCTTCATCCGTGCAAACAGCCTTTCCTGAAGAAGCGCAGGCAGTCCATAGGGGCTCTCGTTGGCATCCAGCTTTATCCGGCATTTCATGCCCTCAGCCGGATAGGCTTGCTGCGCCAGCACCTCTTCTCTTATGAGTTTTCCCAGATCCATCTATCAGTCCTGCCTTCCAGATTCCATCTATCGTTTGTGTATTTGTCCTTGAGCAGGCGTTCCTTGAGCGCCTGCTCGTCCTGGGTCAGCGCCCCCTCTTCGAGGCAGACGCCCAATGCCGCTTCAAAGCCCGTTTTCATGATCCGGCAGAGCGCCTCCATATCCAGCAGCGGTGCCCCCTCGTCGCGCAGCGAGGTGACGGACTGTCGAAGGTGGGCGATCTGCTGATCCCGCCCTTCCGGATGCGGCAGTAAAAGCTCTCCCGTGCGCAGCGGATCAAACGCCAGCAGGAGCGAGCCATGCTGTAGAAATGAACCGTGGGAGCGCACCTGGGCGCTTCCGCAGATTTTTCGCCCCCGCACGAGCAGTTCGTAGCGCGACGGCGCCGAAAAACAGGAGGCTTTTGCCGGCGTTTCCGGCAAGGCCCGGCCTTCCTCGGCCACCTGAGCTTCAATCTCCATTTCGCGCAGGCCCCGGATCAGGCAGCGGCTGATCCTCCGGTAGGTTCCCAGGATGTCCGCGGGAAACCCGTCCCGCTGCTCGATGCCCGCCACGGCATACGTCAAATCCTGCCCGTGAAAAACGGCCTTCCCGCCGGTGGGGCGGCGCACGATGTCGACGGAACGTTTACGGCAGGCCGCAAGGTCGATGTCCCGGCCGATCTGCTGGAAGTAACCGACGGAAACGGCCGGGGCAAGCCAGGTATAAAACCGGACGGTCGGCGACGGCTGGTCCCGGCTTAGCAGAAAGACCGCCTCATCCTCGGCCATATTTTCGGAAGCCTGCAAACACGCGAACGGGAGGAGTCTCCAGCGCCTCACGGGAAACTACTCGCTTTCCGCCTCCTGGGCGATAAAATCATGATACCCCTTGGCATCCAGAAGATCGTCCAACTCATCAAGGTCTCTCATTCCTACAACGATCAGCCATCCCGTATCGTGAGGATCGCTGTTGATGATGCCGATATCATCGCCGATATCTTCGTTCACGCTGATTACCTCCCCGCTCACGGGCGAGATCAGTTCAACAACCCCCTTGGCCGACGATTCAATCGTTCCGAAAGGCTCATCCTGCTCGACATCGGAATCCACTTCCGGCAGTTCGATGGAGACCACCTCTCCCATATTTTCCTGTGCATAATCGGTAATCCCGATTGTGGCCAGATCACCGTCGATCCTGATCCAGATGTGTTCATGACTGTAAAGCAGATCCTCTGGGAAAACTTTCATATCACCATATCCTGTCTTTTATATTTCTATGATTCTGAATTCCTTCGGTATTTTTGATAACACGGCGCATCCGTCCTTCTGAACCACGACCAGATCCTCAATGCGGACCCCCCAGAGACCGGGAAGATACACGCCCGGCTCCACGGTCACCACCATACCCGCCTCCAAAACCGCCTCAGACTGTGCTGCAAGCCGCGGATATTCATGGACATCAAGGCCAACGCCATGACCCGTCCCATGCGTGAAGGATTCGCCGAATCCCTGTCCTTCAATCCAGCTCCTTGCCGCTGAGTCGATTGCCCGGCAGGCGACGCCGGCACGAATGGCCTCAATCGCCCGGTCGTGCGCTTCCTTTACGACCTGATAGACCCGTTCCTGCTTTGCATCCGCCCGTCCCAGCACGAACGTACAGGTTTCATCGGAGTGGTAACCCTCGAATACGGCGCCGAAATCGATGGTCAACATGTCCCCCGGGCGCACCGTGCGATCCTGCGGCCAGGCATGGGGCAGTGCCGAATTTGCGCCGGACGCGACGATGGTCGGAAAAGACACCTCCTGCGCCCCACCCCGCCGGATGGCATAATCCAGGTCCGCGGCGATCTCCCGCTCCGTCATCCCGGGTCTGAGCCGTTCGAGAACCGCACTGAACGCCTGCGCTGCAATCGCCGCAGCTTCCCGGATTCTGGCGATTTCTTCCTCGTCCTTCACGGCCCGCAGGGCTTCCAGTTCCTGCCGCAGCGGCAGAAACGCCAATCCGGGCAGGCGCTCCTTCAAGGCGGTCCAGGTCGCCACGGTCATGGTCTCCGCTTCGAAGCCGATGACTCCGCGTCCATGCCGGGAAATGACATCAACGAGGCCATCCATTTTGCTCTGGTACTGATGGACCTCAAAACCGCCGGCTTCAGCGCGGGCCTGAGTTATATAACGGCCGTCCACCAGCAGGACCCGGCAATCCGGCCCGATGTACAAGGCCCCGTCACTGCCCGTAAATCCCGTCAGATAACGGATATTTTTCATATCCAGGAAAAGCAACGCCTGCACGGACCACAGCGGAAGCCGCTCACGTATCCGCTGGAGGCGGCCTGCAGGGGGTGGCTGCTCAGGTTGCATAACCTCTGATCCTGCCGATATTGTCAAGCCAGCGCGACAGCTCCCGGATGACGCGCTCCCGGGCCTGCCCGCCCGCATTGTCTTGCAGCGCCGGCTTCCGGTCCTCGATCTCCCGGAGCCTGACGGCCGCTTCCCGGTGATCCGGTTCGCGCCTGAGAATCTCGTTCAGGACATGGCGGGCCATGTCCTGCTGATTCTGACGCAGATAGAGTTCCGCCAGCGTCATCGTATGGAAATCCGGCGCGATAGCGCTGATGTGTTCATAATGGTCCTGATCTTCGTCCGGCTGGAGCGCGTCCGCGCCGGCATCCATGAGCCAGTCCAGTTTTTCCGCAACCGTCTCGTGCGTGGTCCCCTGTGGATTCAAGGCCAGAAAGCGCCGGTAGAATCGGACGGCCTCCTTCTGCAACCCCGATTCCCGGCAGATATCGCCCATGGCGGCATGGAGACGGGACCAGTCGCTGATGCGTTTTTCCACTTCCTGCAGGATCTCCTCGACGCGCTCCAGCTTGCCCATTCGCGTCCAGACCTTGCACATCGCTATTCGTGCGTCAACGTCGTCAGGCAGCCGTCCGAGCCGCTCCGCTGCAAGTTCCTGCGCCAGATCGAACATGCGTGCCTCCAGCAGGGCCTCCACCCTTGACAGGAACCGCCTGCTTCCTTCGGGATCCATCGAGCTCATAAGTGTCTGTATTTACAAGATTATAAGACGACCACCGGGTTCCGTCGCCGAAACGGAAAAAAAGCTAACACAGCCCCCCCCCGCCTGTCAAGAAAGAAATCAAGAAAAAAATCCTGAAAAAATGAGAGATTTTCAGATGAAACAGGATGAAACGGACAGCGTCCGCTTATTCGTGCAAAGAGGTAAAAGATGCCTTCCGTCTGGAGGACAGGCTTCCATATCCGTTCCCAAAAAAAAGGGCGACCGTCGCCGCCCTCTCTTATAATTATTGTCCCGTCGCCGGATCAGGGTGTGGCCGTACAGACATGCGTCGATTTTGCCGACTCATTGCCTGAAGCGGATACGGCGGTAATGGTATAACAGCACGCGGTCTGGCTCTCCACCGACTTGGCGTCAACCGCCGGAGATGCCGTGACGGATATGAGGATCGCTTGTGTTTTCACCGCAACCCGTCAGGCCGAACGTAGCAGGCAAGACAACTTTGGTTTCCTTTCCTCTGCTTAACCTTTTTCTTTTGGTTTGATATCCGCCCCTGCGGCCGGCTTCTCCTCGGGGACGATCCTCGGGGTGATGAAAATCAGCAGTTGCTTGCGGTTTTTGATCAGTTCATCGTATTTGAACAGCCAGCCCAGAATGGGCACCTTCGATATCCAGGGCAGTCCCGATTGCCCTTTCGCCGTTGTTGCCTTCAGGATGCCGCCGATGACCATCGTCTCGCCGTCGCTGACCACCACTGTTGAGTCGACCTCGCTTTTGTTGATCGGCGGATTTCCCTGCAGATCCTTTGCCCGGGCATAGTCCGCCCAGTCGTTGTTCGCCTTGACAACCATGGAAATTTTCCCGGTCGGCGTGATGGTCGGTTTGACCTCCAGCTTGAGCACCGCTTCCTTGAACGTGACTGTGGACGGGGATGTGGACGTGGCCGGCGTGACGATCGGTACTTCCTCGCCCTGTTTGATGACGGCCTTCGACCCATCCATCGTGGTGACCTTGGGCGATGAAAGGATGCGCACATCGCTGGTTTTTTCCGAGGCCACAATCTCGGCGTCCAGAATGGCATTGGCGCTGCCGAGCGTCAGGCCCAGCGCGTAGGAGGGCGCCGTCGCCGCCATGGGGAAGTTCGCTGCAAGGTTGGCCGTCGAGAGGGCAACCCCCTGGGCCAGACCTTTCATGGCGCCGAACGGCGTACCCCCGACGGGATTGGCGCCGGCCAGGATGCCATAGGGGTACAGGCCTGTATTGACTCTCAGATTATCCGTGAAACCGGCCCCCCACTGAACCCCCATTCTTCTGACAAAGTCGTCGGTGGCCTCGAGGATCTTTGCCTCGATGACGATCTGCCTCTTTGTCCCTTCCAACTCCTTCTGTTTCTGGTCCTCATCCTTGCGCGCCTTCTCGGCTTCCCGGCGTTCCTTTTCGGTGTCTTTGAGGTCCTTCTCGTTCTTGCGCATCTTTTCCGTGGTCATGACGGTGATCATGTTCCCCTCTTGCCGCTTGACCATTCCTGAGATGGCCAGGATCGTGTCCAGGGCCTGCTCCCATGGGACTTTTTTCATGGATACCGTGATATTGCCCGTGACGTCGGCGCCGGAAACGATGTTTTTGCCGCTTTCTTCCGCAAGCAGTTGCAGGACGCTCTTGATGCCGGCTTCCTGAAAATCCAGGGATACCAGCCGGCCGGCATAGGAGGGCGGGACGGCGTTCGGTTGCGCGGGTGGTTTCTGTTCGGGTGGTTTCTGTGCGGGGGCTGCCGCTTTGACCTGCACCTGTTCCGGGGGCGCCGGTTTGTCGCCTGTTCCGGCGGGCTTCGCGGGCAGAGAGGCCACATTGAAATCGATGATCAAGCGATGACCGTCCTGGCGGACGCTGTACGGTACCCGTCTGTTCAGTTCCATGCCGATCAGCGCCTGCGGCCTGCCGCCTTCGGTCCGCTGGGCGGGCACAACCCGGATGAGATTGTCCAGGGACCCTTCTCCCATGGCCCGGCGCAGATCCTGGGGGATAAAAAGATTTTCTATCTTTACCGCGATGGTCTTTTCTCCCTGATCTTCTGCGGTGGCGCCGGATTGCCTGGAGAGCATCAGGACCACGCGTTCCTTGCCTTTCAATTTTTCAAAGGTGATGTTTTCAAGATAGCCAACGTCGGCCTCCTTGACCTTCGTTGTCTCTGCCGCGACGGGATCGGTCGATGCGATCTGCACGGCGCCTGCGCTTCCGATCCATATGAAGAACCCGACTATGATCAGTATTTCCATCAGCGACCGGTATATTTTCATGGCTTTACCTCATCCTGTCGAAGTTTCATGACCTGTCTGCGTGATTCTATTTTTCCTTCATCCGTCGTGACCCTTTCATGGACGATCACTCTGTCTTTGAGAATTGCCGTTACTCGCCCCCTGTTCAGACCGATATAGGATCCCGGGACCAGCGAATAAAACTTTCCCGAAGCGTCCTGCACCATCGCGCGCCGGCCCTTATTGTCTTCGATGACGCCCACCAGCCTGAACTGGCCGATGCCCAGCCGCTGTAAAGGATTCTGGGGCAGGACCCTGGATTTTTCTGCTTTCTTTTTTGCAGCCGCCTCCAGATCGACGAAGGGCTTGAAAGGATCGATCCGCCCCTCCGGATTATAGCGGTAGGCTTCCTCCTGATGCGGTTGCGGCGCCTGCGTCGCGGGTTTTGCCGTTGCGGCGGCCCCTTGCACGGCAGAGATCCCGGCCGGTCCCGCCAGCATGAGCATCAGTGCCGACCAGAAAAACGCGGCTCTCAATTTTTTTGTCTTATGAGTTAGTCTCATTTGCCCTTGTCAACAAACATATAGGTCTTGATGATGCAGTTGGTTTTTATCACCCAGCCCCGCCCTTTGATCTCGGCGCCCTCTCCCATGGTA
>JAUSOK010000150.1 GCA_030656035.1 Syntrophales bacterium | reverse complement strand
GGCCGACAGACGAAGCGGGCGGCGATGCGAGGGCGCCCCTGGCCTACATTGACGCCGTCGAAGGCGCGGGCGGCGTCCCGCTGTGCATTCCCCCTGTTGAAAATATCGACGCTATCAGGTCCATCCTCCCTTTTCTCGACGCGTTTCTGTTCATCGGCGGCGGGGATTATTGGTCCCGGCATTACGGCGGTCATGCGCAGCCGGAGCACGAGCTGGTCAATGCACGGCGCGACCGTTTCGATGTCGCGCTCGCCGGAATCATCCTGAACGAAACGGACCTGCCGGTTCTGGGCGTCTGCGGCGGCCATCAGCTTTTGGCGATCGCGCGGGGCGGGGCGCTGATTCAGGACATTCGGACGGACTGGACGCCATCGCAGGGCAAACCGCCGCTTTCCCATGCAAAAGATGAACGCCGCGGCCCGGAGGCGACATCATTTCTGCATGCGCTGACGATCCGGGAAGACAGTCTCGTCGCCCGGGCGACCGGGAGCGCCCCCGCAACCGGGCTCCCCGTCAATTCCTTCCATCACCAGGCCGTCCGGCCTCAAACCGTGGGGGAGGGCCTGTGCGCCTCGGCGTGGAGCGCCGACGGCATCATCGAAGCGCTTGAACCGGCCCCGGGCTCCGCCTGGTCGCAGTCCGGCCGTTTCCTTCTCGGGGTGCAGTGGCATCCCGAGCGCATGCAGGACCAAACGCCCCAGCGCCGGCTTTTCCGGTCCTTCATTGAAGCAGCGGCGGGACGCCGCCCATGACAGCCCCCCGCGAACCCGAGAAAAAACCCCTGCTTGCCCTTTTGAAGATCTATCTGAGCAAAAAAATGCTGATCATGCTCGTGCTGGGGTTTTCTTCCGGCGTGCCGCTGGCCCTGACCGGATCGACGCTTTCGGCGTGGATGGTGACAGAGGGCGTGGACATCAAGACCATCGGGCTTTTTTCGCTCGTGGGGTTGCCCTATGCGTTCAAGTTTCTGTGGTCGCCCCTGATGGACCGGTATGTGCCGCCTTTTCTGGGGCGCCGGCGGGGCTGGATGATCATCACGCAGTTGATCCTGATTGTGTCCATCGCCCTGATGGGCTTTTTTAATCCGGCCTCCCACCTGGTGCTGATCGCCTTTCTGGCCGTGGCCGTGGCCTTCTTCAGCGCCAGCCAGGATATAGTCCTGGATGCCTATCGCACGGAGTCCCTCGATGCCGGGGAGCGCGGCGCCGGCGCCGGCGTCTGGATCATGGGATACCGGATCGCCATTCTTGTCAGCGGCGCCGCGGCCCTGATCCTTTCCGATCATCTGTCCTGGCGGACCGTTTATGTTCTCATGGGCTCCGCGATGGCCATCGGGTGCGTGACCACGCTGCTGTGTCGGGAACCCTCCCGAACGGCGCCCGACGGCAAGGCGATCGAACCACCGAAGAGCCTGACGGAGGCCGTTGTCTTTCCTTTCGTCGAATTTCTCAAACGGCCCGGAGCGATCGAAATTCTGCTTTTTGTCGTACTCTACAAAATCGGCGACGTGGCCGCCGCCCAGATGACGACGCCCTACATCCTGAAGCATATCGGCTTTTCCCGGACGGAGCTCGGAACGATCTTCAAGGGGTTCGGCATGGTGGCCACCGTTGTCGGTTCTCTGGCAGGGGGTGCGCTTATGGCCCGCTGGACGTTGAAAAAATCGCTTTTCGTCTTCGGCGTGCTTCAGGGGATTTCAACGATCTCTTTTGTTTTACTGGAATTCACGGGCCGGCAGATCTGGGCCTTGAGTGTGGTCATCGGGGTGGAAAACTTCTGCGGCGGGCTAGGGACGGCGGCCTACATAGCGCTTCTGATGGGGCTGTGCAATGCGAAATTCACGGCCACCCAGTACGCCCTGCTGAGCAGCCTGATGGCCGTGAGCCGTTATGTGACCGGGGCGCCGACCGGTTATCTGGCCGACGCCGCCGGCTGGATTCCATTTTTTACCATCTGCACGCTTCTGGCGCTGCCGGCATTACTGCTGTTGCTGCGCTATGACCGCTGGGCCGTCGATGCCGGGCGCTGAGCAAACGTCAGCCGTCAGAAGCTCGTCTTTCTGAGCAGGCCCCGTTCGCGGGCCCCTTTCTCCAACTCTTCCCGGAATTTCGGGTGCGCGATCTTGATCAGTTCCACAGCCCTTTCCGGTTCCGTCCGTCCGTAGAGATCGGCGACACCGTACTCCGTCACCACAAACCCGGCATAGTGACGCGGGACGGTCACGCGGGCGCCCTTGGAGATATACGGAACGATCCTTGAGACCGTATCGTTGAGGGTCGTCGAGGGGACCAGGTTGATGGCCCTGCCGCCCTTGGACATGAAGGCCCCGATGACGAAGTCAAGCTGGCCCCCGGTGCCCGTGCGCATGAGGTTGCCGACGGACTCCGATACGATCTGGCCTGTCAGATCGACCTCGATGGAACCGTTGATGGCCACAACATTGTCCTCTTGGGCGATCACAGGGATATAGTTGGCATAGGAAGTCGGCCGGAACTCGCACATGGGGTTGTTCCCTATCCAGTCATAGAGTTCCTTATCACCCAGGGTAAAGGCCAGAACGATCTTGCCGGGATTGACCTTTTTGTACTTGCAGGTAACAACCCCCTTCTCAACAAGCTTGTGGGTCCCGGCCGGCATCATCTCCGTATGAATGCCCAGATCTTTAAGGCCCGAATTTTCAAGAAGCTTGCTGATCATGGCCGGTACAGCGCCGATGCCGACCTGGATGCAGTCTCTGTCCTTCAGGAGGGCCACCACGTTTTCGGCCATTTTAACCTCAAGGTCGGTCGCCGGTGGAGTGGGAACGGCGATAATGGGGTTGGGGTTCTCGACGAAGGCGGTAAATCTCGAGACATGGAAGTTCGTCTGGCCGTACGTTCTGGGCATATTGGGATTCACTTCGCCGATGACCCATTCACTGTGGTCCATGATCGTTTCGGTGTAGAAGGTATCCAGACCGAGATTGACAAAACCGTGCTCGTCCGGGGGAGTCACCTGGGTGACGATGCCTGTACGCCGATTATAGACACGTTTCCGGTGTGCGTATTTCACTCCGGCGTCCGAACTCTGGTACGGAATAAAGTTTGCCCATTCCGAAGCGGCCATCTGCTGCATGTGCGGGGTGCTGTAAAAGCCGCTGATAAAGTTGAAGGTTTCCCTATATTCCGGCTTGAAAAGCTTGTATGGTCTCAAGGTCAGGCACGTGATCCAGTCCACATCCTTGAGTTCATCTTTCCTGTCCGCAATGGCGTCCGGAATGAGCATGGACGGCTGACCCATCAACAGCGGAAACCAGAAACAGTCGCCGGACTTAAGGATCTTTGCTGCTTCCTGCGCGGACATCAACTTGCTTTTGTAATCTTCTTGCCAACTCATAGCATCCCCCTCCTTGATTAAGTTGTTATAATTTCTCCAAAATACCCTTACGCCGGTTCGAAGTATTTGATATCGAGGATGTGCCCCTGACGTTCGTCCTTCCAGACGGCCCTGAGTTTCATGCCGTTTTTGACGATTTTCCGGGTCTGTTCAAAATCGCTCATGTCGAAGCCGCCCATCATGTGCAGGAAATCCACATCCGTGCCGTCCAGCCGCAGCAGGGCGCTGATGAAGGGCGGTTCGGTGGGCATCCCGAAATACCGGTAACTGACATAGCTCCAGGCCGTCAGGGTGCCCTGCTGTCCGGCCTCGACCCAGTCCGTCGTGTCCACGAAACAGCGGGGACAGAAACTGCGGGCCGGAACCAGCACGCGGTTGCACCGGCCGCATTTCGTTCCATAGATCTTCTTTTCCGCCATGCCCTCAAAAAACCGCGTCCAGGTGGCGCCGTATGAAATTTCATAGGGCAGCCTGATCTCCGTCATGAGCGTTTTGTATTCCTTGGCCATAATCCTTTCCTCCATCTATCTATTATCAATTGTTGGATATTTTTACAATTCCGAGCCTACGATCATCACGCCGTTGAACTGGTCCACGCCGCCCATGGCGTGGCTAAGCGCCAGTTTGGCGCCGGGAATCTGGTGATCGCCCGCTTTTCCCATTACCTGCAGGACCGTCTCGGCCACGCGGATCAGGCCCGTCGCCCCGATGGGATTGGTGCACAGCACGCCGCCGGAAGGATCGCAGGGCAACTCGCCCTTCCGGTTAAAGATTCCCTTCAGCACGAGATCAGGCGATTCCCCAAATCCGCAGAAACCGAAGCACTCATAAAAGAGCATTTCCTGAAACGTAAAGGGATTATAGACTTCGGCCACGTCGAGTTCCTTGCGCGGGTTTGTGATGCCCGCCTGATCATAGGCCTGTTTCGCGGACTGCACGGCGCTCTGCCAGACGCCCTTGTCGCTGTCGCCGAAGAAATATTCCTCGCCGCGGTAGCCGACCCCCTTGACCCAGGCCGCTTTCTTTCCGATCTTCCGGATAAATTCTTCGGAGGCGAAAATCAGCGCGCAGGCCCCGTCGGAGGTCGGACAGACGTCCAGCAGCCGCACGGGATAGGTGATCAGACGGGCGTTCTTGACATCGTCCATGCTCACCCTGAGTTTGACATGGGCGTAGGGATTGTCGAAGGCGCTGTCATGGTGCGTCACGGAGATATAGGCCGCCGCGTCGCGGATCTTGTCTTCCGGAATGCCGTAACGGTCCGCCCACATCTGGGACTGCATGGAAAAGACGCCCGGCGCCCCGGCAATGAAATAGCGCTGATAAAAGGGTTCCACGACCGTGGTCATGGTGGCCTGGGCGTTGCCCTCGTTCATCTTTTCATGGCCCACGGCCAGCACGCAGTCCGCCATGCCCGACGCAACCCAGTAATAGGCGGTCTGGGCGATGGACACCCCCGTGGAACCGCAGGTCTCCGTCTTGAGAATCGGCTTGCCGACGGCCTGCATGGCATCGGCAAAATAAAAATGGGTGAGGGCGATGCCCTCCATCATGGACGGCATCGTGCCCGACACCACGCCGTCGATATCCGCAGGCGTGAGACCCGCATCGTCAAAGACCCGGACAACCGCTTCCCGAACCAGATCCGGATAGGACATCTCGGTCCGCCGGCCATGGTGGGTCTGTCCCACGCCGATAATGCCAACTGCTCTTCCCATATCCTCCTCCTCTTAGCTGCCAATGATCGCCACGGCGTGGCACTGCCCGGCGAATCCGTGGGTCCCGTGCGCCAATGCCGTTTTCACCTGCTTGTCCACCTGCCTCTGGCCGGCCTCGCCGCGGATCTGCAGCGTCGCTTCCACGATCCGCTGAAGTCCGCGCGAAACGTAAGGATTATTGGCCAGAACGCCGCCCGAGACATTGACGGGTAATGAACCGTTTGCGGCAGTGGCGCCGCTGTCGAGAAACTTCCCGCCTTCACCCCTGCCGCAGAACCCCAGGTCCTCGTACCACATCAGTTCCTGGAAGGCATAGGGCTCGGTCACCTCGGCCAGATCGATCTGTTTGCCCGGATCGCCGATGCCCGCCATCTTGTATGCCCGGGCCGCCGCGTTGCCTAATTGCCCGTTCAGCAGGTCGCGGTCGCCCAGAAAGAAGGCGTCCAGGGAACTGCCGTAACCCTTGAACCACACCGGTTTGTCGGTCAGCTTTTTCGCCTTTTCCTCCGTGGCCAGAACGAGGGCCACCATGCCTTCGGACTTCGGCGCCGCCTCCAGCTCCGTGAGCGGGTCGGCCAGCATGCCCGAGTTCAAAACAGCTTCGACCGTGTAATCACCCTTCCGGTGGGCATAGGGATTGCGCCGGGCGTTGTCGAGGTTCTTGACGGCCACCTTTGCGCACTGTTCCCGCGTGACACCGTATTTTTCCATGTAAAGCCGCATCTGCAGCGCCGCCGCCGTCGTTTCCGTCAGCCCGACCGGCCGCTGATAAAAAGGATCGGCGAACATCAGCGTGCAGGCGTCGTTCGGGGGATTTTCCGAACCCTTGCAGAGGGCCATCACCAAAGCGGTGTCGTACTGCCCGCTCAGGATGCGCATGACGCCGTAGAAAAAGGCGAACAGCGATTCGCCGTCCTGCCGCGAGGCATTCTTGAGAAAGGCCCCCGTGGTCTCCCAGTAATAGGAGTTGGCGCAGGAGATGCCGCCGTGAAAAATGTCCGATGAGGCTGTCACCACCGTTCCCAGTTCCTCCCGCGTCAATCCGGCCTTGTCCAGCGCTTCGCGCGCGACGCGGTAGGCCTGATCGTAGAAGTTGTCCGCCGATTCGGCCCCGGCATTCTGCGCGACCGATACAATCGCAACCCTTTTTGACATACCGTCACTCCCTTTCTGTAAAATGAATTGAAATAGTTGATGTTACGTCATGAGCAACTCTCCCTGTGTTACGCACGAACAGTGCCAAGGCGCCGATAAAATAAATCATCAGTAAATACTAATGGTTACGTTCCGCATGGACGAGCCGGTCCCTTGAAGCCGGTCTCTATATGGTCACATGTTATTATTTGGACAAATTGATTGACTTGAAAGGGCCTCCGGCGTAAGATTCAGCCCCGGCGTAAGGGTCATTGATAACCATCAGCGGAGGCTTCCATGCAACCTGTGAAAATCAAACGCGCAGATCCCGCCACGCATGTAAAGGAGAGCCTGCCCTGCGAAATCCCCCCGGAAGATAAAGACATCTGCCTGCAGTTCCTTGCGTTTCCCGATTCATTTGCCATCGACTGGTTTGCCGGTGTCCCCCAAGTGTCGCCGTCCCGGCTGATCTCGGCGCTGTCCTTTCTCGAGCGCCGGCAATGGATCATTGCCAGGCCGGGGGAAAAGGGGATCTACGAGTGGACGAAAAAACTCCCGCGGGAAGAGATCATCGGCGGCCTGCCGCCGGCTCAGATGGCCGGTTACTACCGTTGCGCCGCGGATCTCCTGCAGCAGCAAGTCCCCGTAACGAAAGAAACATTACTGAAAGCCGCGCAACTTTCGCTGCTGGCGGGAATGCGGGAACAGGACCTGGAGGCCGTCTTTCAGGCTGCCCTGATGGAAGAGGGAAACCACAAAATTTCATCTGCGATTTACCTCTACGAATGCCTGCTGAAATTTGTT
>JAUSOK010000144.1 GCA_030656035.1 Syntrophales bacterium | reverse complement strand
CGCCGACGCCTCAGACGTCTGGCGGGTGGATGTGAAAAAGCTCGATACTAACTGGCATGGCAATTTTACCCTGTATGTCAGAAGAACCTCTGACGGCGCGGGCGGCAGCGTCACCGGAGGGGCCGCTTATCAGCAGGTCGGAGGCGCCGGCGCCTCGTTTTTTTCCGGCTCCGGCAATGTAAGCGGCGTAAAAGTTCAATTAAAGCTAAGCGGCGTTTCTTTGCAAATCCCACCGGATACTTATACTGCTACGGTCTATTATACTGTTGTTGACATTTAACAAGAGGGGAATGTTTATGAAATTAAAGACGGGATTTATTCTGGCGGCCCTGTTTTTCTGGCTGCTGACGCCCTATGCGGCCGGCGCGGGGATATCGGTTGTGGGCGGCTTGAGCCATGAAAAATCTGCCGGGCCGGGTGAAGTTTACAAGGGCGTCATCTTCATCGGCAACAGCGCCGATGAGCCGCAGGAAGTTAAGGTCTATCAGACGGATTACCTGTTTTTCTGTGACGGAAGCAATATCTATGGCGAACCGGGCAAAACCCCTCGCTCCAACGCCGACTGGATCAGTTTCAGTCCGCGGCGCTTCACAATTCCCCCCCGGGGCAGGTCTCCGGTGAACTACACTGTGAAAGCGCCTGACGGCGGGACTTTGGCGGGAACCTACTGGAGCATGCTCATGGTGGAAGGCGTTTCCAGAGACTCGCCCGAATTCAGCGGGGCGGAGGAAAGCAGGGTCCAGGTGGGCATACGGCAGGTCATGCGCTACGGCGTTCAGATGGTTACCCATATCGGAGACACCGGAACCCGCAAGCTTAAATTTCTGGACACAAAGCTTCTGAAAGAGGGGGAAAAGCGGGTTTTGCAGGTGGACATGGAAAATATCGGCGAAAGGTGGATGAGGCCTTTTTTGTGGGCCGACCTTTATGACGAGAAGGGCAGTTATATCGGCAGGTTTGAAGGAGGAAGGCTACGCATTTACCCCGGCGCCTCGGTCAGATTCAGGGTTGATTTAAGCCAGGCGCCGGAAGGCAAATACAAGGCGCTGGTTGTGGCCGACTGCGGCGGCGATGATATCTTCGGGGCCACCTACACCCTTAAATTCGAATAGGTTCCGGAATTGAAGAGAAATCTTTTTATCATCCTGCTGATTATTTCCCAGTTTTTATTTATCGCCGGCACTCTTGATGCCTGGCAGAGAGGCGTGCGGGTCAGGGCAGGCGGCGGGGAATTATTCGAGACTGAGCCAAAAAACATTGTAACCGCCACTTTTGAGGTAACCGGCGCCTCGGATGAAGAGCTGGAATTCGTATCAGATGTAAAGCTCCCTGAAGGATGGAAACTTATCATACCGTCATTTCCTTTCCGCCTTGCTCCAAATGGAACCGAAATAAGGCTGGTCAGTTTTTTTGTCCCTCAGACCGCCCTTGCCGGGCAATATGAAATAATCTATCGGGTCAATTCGGTCAAATATCCCTCTATCAGTGACTTTGCCACAATTCATGTGGCGGTTTTACCGGTTACCAGGCTAAAAGTAAAGGTATTGGAAGCTCCGGAATATGCGGTTGCCGGGGAGGAATACCAGGTCTCTTTTATGATTCTAAATGAAAGCAATGTGGAAACTGCTGTCGGCATAAAGATTGACAGCGGCGAAAATCTGCCCTTTATCGTTGATGATGAAAGGTTTCAGCTTGCGCCCGGCAAACTAAAAACGGTCAAGGTAGCGGTCAAAACCGACGCAAAGCTGGAAAAGATATTAAAACACCGCCTTCAATTGACTGCCTGTGCCCTTGAAGACGAAAAGATAAAGGCTCAGGCCGTCAGTTGGGTGGAGATTATTCCCAGGATAAGCGGGTCTCTGGAAAAGTTTCACCGGATTCCCGCAGCGATAACTTTCAGGCAGGTGAGCGAACGAAAAAACGAGGAAGACAAGTCCGGATTTCAGGCGGAAGTCTCCGGGAGAGGGACATTGGATGAAGAAGGGAAAAAACATGTCGAGTTTCTCTTCAGAGGGCCTGATGCCCGGGAAAAATCAAACCTCGGCGAACGCGATAAATACTTTTTTGGCTATTGGAAGGAAGACCGGGCGCTTTATCTTGGCGATCGCAGTTATTCTCTTTCACCCTTAACCGAGAACAATCTTTACGGCCGGGGGATCGAGGGCAACATGAAGATAGACAGCCTCAACCTTGGCGCCTGGCATATGAAAACCCTATGGCTTGATCCGGAAAAGGAACAGACTGCCCTTCACTTTGATTATCTGTTTCGCGATCGGCACAGGATGGGTCTAAATCTTCTTAAAAAAAAAGTGGCCTTGAAGACGCTCAGATCGTGAGTCTGCAAGGGAAACTTGAGCCTCTTGAAAATACGAATATTGAATTTGAATGGGCATATGGCGGACAGGACAGGAAAGATGATGACAATGCATGGCGGCTTAATCTCAACGGCTCCCCTATGTGGGGCGGATATTACCGTCTGGAATACATCTACGCGGAACCCGACTTTCCCGGCTATTACCGGGACAGGGAGTATATCTCGGGCAATCTCACCTTTCCCGTAAAAGAATATCTCTCCTTAAATGCCACGCTCCGGCAGGAAAAAAACAATCTTGATCTGGACCCTTCGCGTAAATCCGCCGCTCTGGAGAGATTCAGTCAATTCGGTCTGAACTACAGATTTAGAACAGGCACAATGTTTTCCTTTGATTTGCGGCATCGTTCCCGTGAGGATCGCCTTCCCGACCCGGATTTTGATTATCAAGAGACTACCTTCAGGGCCGGTGTCGGACATAGCTTTAAAAATTTGGCTTTCAATACCTCAGCCGAATCGGGAACGACAAGAGACAACCTGAACCGCCAGACTCTCGACGTGCGCCGATATGAAGGTTCGGTTTATTTCGCGGCGACCGCGAATCAAACTTATGGCGGTTATGTGCGCTATAACAGTCACGAAGACCATAAAAACGAAGATAAACGCGATATAAACGCAGGCCTTACGGCTTCTCTCCGATTAGATAGAAACACCAGCGTCAGTCTCAGGCTTGAAAGGCACGATTACCTTGGCGCCGGCTCGGGAGACCGGCACGCTGTTGACCTCGCATTAAACCATTTGTTCTCCAACAAGAGCAGGATATCCGCCTGCGGTCGTCATACCGTGTACAAAAATTCCAGTCAGAAAGATGAAACCTCTTTTATCGTTGAATTTACCATCCCCTTCGGCATACCTGCCGGGCGGAAAAAGAGCATCGGCATGCTTGAGGGCCATGTCCGCGATCAGGAGACCGGTCAACCGATTCCGAATGCCATCCTCCGTCTGAACGGCGTTACTGCGGTGACGGACAGCAACGGCGAATTTACCTTCCCGGCCCTGAAACCGGGGGCATTCTACCTGAACATCGACGGCGCAAGCATCGGTCTTGAGCGGATTCCGGCGCAAAAGACCCCTCTTAAAGTGGATATTGCGGGCGGGAAAGAGACCTCGATTGAGATAGTGATAACAAAAAGCGCCAGTCTTGCGGGCAGGATCATGATCTGTGAGTTTGCGAAGGAAGATGGACTGCAAAATGGATTCATCATTGACAAGGATGCAAGGAAAGCGGTCAGGGAAGACGGCAAAGAGGAAATAGTTGAGGCCCGCGGCCTGGCAGATGCCCTTCTGGAATTCAGGAGCAAACAGGAGACATGGCGCGTGCTTACAGACAGAAAGGGACGTTTCAGCTTTGACGACGTGCGGCCCGGGCAATGGACTCTTGCCGTGCATGCCGACAATCTGCCTGAATACCACTACCTTGAAAAAGATACCTTTGAAATCGAGCTGGCGCCCGGTGAGAAAGAGGAGATGCTGATAAGGGTCTTGCCGAGGAAGCGTACTGTCCGGATTATTGAGGAGGGCGAGACTTTGATTGAAGAAGAATGAAACAGACAATCAGACAGACCCAAAAAACGCATGAACGAAATACGATCACGAGTTTGATGCTCGGCCTGATCGTCCGAGAGATTAGGGAGGAAAAAGTCTTACGACCTCCTCATCCT
>JAUSOK010000140.1 GCA_030656035.1 Syntrophales bacterium | reverse complement strand
AGAAGCGGCCGTTAAAATCCAAATAACAACGGCCCGCTTTGCGAACCCTTTTTCATGGATTATGCAGAACGCTCAGGTTGTCATTGTGAAGAGCCTTGAGACGAAGCATCTCAAGGATGATTAGATCCTTCACGACTTTTCAGAATGACACGGCCGATTATTCAAAGCTCTGCGTTTGCTGTCATCCTCCGGGCAGCCGTGGCGTATCTTGTCAGGCCCATCAGAACCAGCGGCGATGACTCCAGATTTCCTCTTTGAGCTCCTTCATATCGCTTTTGAGCATCAAATACAGGCTGGCGTTCTGGATTGCCAATCCGCCGTGGTAGGCCAGCGCCGTGACCTGCATGATATCATCTTCAGTAAAATCACGCGGGGTCGCGCTGTAAAGACGCAGCACGCCGATGACCTCTTCTTTGGCTTTAATGGGAACGCAGAGGATTGAAACGATCCCCTCTTCCTTCTTCTCCTGCTTGTATTGAACCCCTTTGTCTGACGAAGCGTTCTTAACGACAACCGGTTTGCCCATGAGGGCCTCGGCAATGCTTTTATCGGCGGAGATGGGGCCTTTGTTCAAATATTTTTCACTGAGGCCATAACTGGCGACCAGTTTCAAGTTCGTGCGTTCCTCGTCGAGGAGGCGAATGGTGGCCGCCTTGACGCCGATGGCCTTTGCCACCTCGGTCGTGAGCGCCTGCAGGATATCCTTCAGATCCAGACTTGCATTGATGCCGGCGGCCAGATCGAGAAACATTCGGGTATTATTTCTGAGTTTGGCGACGAGCCGGGCATGTTCGATGGCCATCCCCCCCTGCTCGGCCAGGACCGTCAGAAACTCTATCTCCCGCTTTGAAAATTTTCTGGCAGTGGCGGTGTAAAGGCAAAGCGTACCGATCAGTTGCCCCTGGACCATAACCGGCACGACGAGCACGGAAACGATGCCCTCCTTTTTCTTGAGCTCACGGTTGGCCGCTCTCGGATCTGCGGCGGCGTCCAGATAGTGGATATAACCTTTCTGCATCAGTTCGGTCATAATCTCCCTGACATGGTCCAATCCCGCATGCACATAGTTTTTTGACAGGCCGGTCTGTGCGACGGGGACATAGACCCCCTTTTCTTCATCTAACAGAAACAAGGTGGACGCTTTTTCCTGCATGGTTTCCACGGCGCTCTGCACGATCAGATTCAGAATTTCATCCCGGTTAAGCGTGCTTCCGAGTGCCCGCGAAATTCTGGTTATCGCATTAAAGTGGTCGTTTTTTGCGGTCATGGTTTTTCTCCTATAGCGTTTCTGAAATCACCTGGATCAGCGACGGCCTTTTCTTCACGGCCATCCTTTTCACGGTTGCCTGCGGTTTTGCCGCGGCCGCCGGCCGCCTCTTTTTCGCTTTGGCAACGGCGCCGGCGGGTTTGATTTTGCCGGTCTTCATCCTGGGAGGCGCCGGCTTTTTCCCGGCCGTTTGCGCGATCGTTTTCGCAGGCGCGTCTTCGGCTGCGACAGCCTCTTCCGGATCGTCCCGTTCCTTCAGCCATCGGGCTATCTTCGGCGCAAATTCCCGCTGGCATTTGGAGCTGACATAGATTCCGATGTGGCCGGTATCCAGGCTGACGTTTTCCTTATCCGTGCTGCCGATCTTTTCAATCAGCATTTCACACGCGGCCGGAGGAACGAGGTGATCGAACATGCCATAAAAATTCAGGACCGGCATAGTGATATTTTTAAGCTCCACCCGGCGTCCACCCAGCTCCATCTTGCTCTGGATCAGCAGGTTCTTCTGATAACCGTCTTTGATAAACTGTCGGAAGGTTTCGCCGGGGACATCCGGACTGTCGAAGATCCATTTCTCCATCCGGACAAAGTTTTCCACGAAGGTCTTGTTGTCCATATTTTCGAAAAAGCCGACGTATTTGTCGATCATGAGCCGCGCCGGATTCAGCAGCAGAAAACCGAAATTCATCAAATCCGCGGGGATGTTGCCGTAGGTATCCACCAGGCGGTCAACGTCGATGTTTTTCATCCAGACATGCAGCAGGCCGGTGTCCGTGTCGAAATTGGTCGGCGTCACCGTGGTGATCAAGTTTTTAATCTTTTCGGGATGCAGCGCGGCATACATGACGCAAAAGGAGCCCCCCATGCAGATCCCCATCAAATTGATCTTTTTGAGGTCATGTTTTTTCCGGATCAGCTCAATAACATTATCCATATATCCGTTTACATGGTCGTCAATGGTCACATAGCGGTCCTTGCGCGTGGGATAGCCCCAGTCCATCATGTACAGGTCAATGCCCTCTTTCAAAAAAGTCTTGACCACGCTCCTGTCCGGCTGCAGGTCCAGCATGGTTTCCCGGTTGATCAGGGCGTATATTACCAGGAGCGGCGTCTTGAGCTGGGGATCGCCTTCGAGGCGGTAATGCTTCAGTTTGATGCGGTCTTCTTCATAGACAACGTCATAGGGTGTTACGGCGACGTCGGAAGACAGCGGACCCAGCAGGACATCTGACGCCCTTGTCACCCTTGCCTGCGTCTTTTCCGCATCTTCAGCAAGATTTGCCAAAATGAGGTCGAGGGGAATTTTGGGCTGAGTCATTGGTTCGGCCTCCTTTCAAGACGATTGAATGATTACGATGCCTTCGGCAATTGACTTTCCAGGTATTTAACCCTTTTTTTCAAAATATGCAGATCTTTGTATAGCTCATCCATTTCCTTGTACGTCGGCACGGGCAGCGCCTGCAGGACATCCTGCAGTACCTCGTTTTTGGAAATGATAAACTCCGACAGATGATTAAACAGATCCGAAAGGGTTTTTTTATATTCCGGTGATTTGAAGAGCGTCATGTAATGACCCTCCAGGACCTTGATGAACATGTTGTAATATTCCTTGGTCTCCCTGGGAAGTTTTCCTTCCTTGGCCAGGTCGTCAAGCTGCTGCTGCACGACTTTGAACGATTTTTCAAAGGGGAGGTAAAGGAGCGACAGAAACTCCATGGCGACAACATGCATCACATTGAGCTTATCGAGAAACTGATTGAACCTTTCCTGATAAGACCGGGTCAGGCCCAACTGCGGGGTGTAGAAAAATTGCTTCAGTTCCTGCTCGTAGATTTCCTTGAGAGCCTTGAACATCTCCTGATCGACACTGTCGAACTGATAAGCCTCGACCCGTTGCCCGATCTTGCCGGCCCTTTGAATGGTTTTTTTCTGCATTTCGAAACAGGCATCCCAGGTCGCCTCCGCAACTTTCATGAAGACATCCGGCAGCGTGCCCATTCCCTTGAAAACGGCATCGGCGGTTTCCTGCTCGCTCATTGCGGATGATAGCGACTGCCACATCTTCATGGCGGCTTCCCATGATTCAACGGACCGGCCTTTTGTCCCTTTCTCCGGTGCGGCAGAAGGCATGGCGCTTGCGATCTTCATCCATGATGACCAGAAATCACTGCTGGTCTTCAGCCATTCCGCAAAGGGCGGCGCGCTGTTAAATCCGGCTTGCCGGCGCTCATCCATGTTTTACCTCATGATTCATTGAAAGTTAATAAAATCGAAACTATGCATCATAACGGGAAAGAAAAAAACAATAATTTTACGACCTTGCCGCTTACATAGCACTGGTGACGCCGGCCGTCAATGGGCAATCACCAAACGGACGTTTCAAAGGCTCAGAAGCTCATCCCATGCCATGCCGCTAAAGGTATCATGGAGCGAATGATCATCATCCACGGCATGGTAGTCGAGATTGCTGAAAACCTTTCGCGCAATTATCTGTACAGCCTCCGGCGGGACGACATCGTCGAGACGGCCATGATAGAGCACCACGGGGATGTCATGGCGACGGGTCAAATAGGGCTGAAAGTCAGTCAGGTCCAGGGCGGGGGCCAGAAGAATCAGCTTCCTGACTGTTTGGGGATTTCGGCAGGCATAGATGGCGGCCATGAGTCCGCCGTAACTGGACCCGACCAGGACCAGATCGGTCTTGTTCTTAAGGAGGTGATTCAGTCTGTCCATCCGCCGGTCCAGAGGGCCGGTAAAGTCCTCAAGGATCATGTCGGGGAATTTATTCCTGAAAAATTCGCCTTTTGTACCATGGCTTGTACTTTCAAGACCGTGGATAAAGACGCGCGTCGAGGACATGATCGTCACCTTTGCGTTGAAAATGACCGGCCGTCATTGCTTTTCCATTGCGTTGAATATGTCAGTATGTTAGGGAATTCGCAAGTGAAATATAAACACTTTGATGTGTGGAGTCCTTCTATGGCTTTGGTTGTCCCGTTAAGGGTGTTGCGTCCGAGAGAAGAATATGTCAGGGCGGTCGCCTCGCCTCCCTATGATGTGCTCAGTCGTGATGAGGCGGTTAAAATGGCCTCCGGCAACCCCTTAAGCTTTTTGCGTGTAGAAAAATCAGAAATTGATCTGCCTCCAGGCATTGATATGACGGACGACCGTGTCTTTCAAGCGGCCAGGGAAAATCTGCAGCGCTTGATAGATCAGGGTGTGTTGATTCAGGAAGAAGTCCCCCGGTTTTATATCTACAGCCAGCAGATGGACGATTATGTGCAATATGGGATCACTGCCGGCGTCAGCGTCGCTGAATATGAAGCGGGACGGATCAAGAAGCATGAACAGACCCGCCCCGACAAGGAGACGGAAAGAACCAGGCATATTGCCGCCGTGCATGCGCAGACCGGACTCGTCTTTGTGATCTATCGCAGTTTGTCGGCCATCGATGATATGGTGGCCATGACCGTCCGGGAGCGCCCGATCTATGATTTTACGGCGGATGACGGGATTATCCATCGGGTCTGGGCTCTGTACGATGACCGCGATATCGCTTTTTTACAAGAAGCGTTTGCAAAGATCGAAACCCTCTATATTGCCGATGGTCATCATCGGGCGGCGGCCGCCGCCGCTGTGTGCGGGATAAAAAAGCAGCAGAATCCGGCAGGTCGCGGTGATGAGCCCTATCATTTCATCATGGCGACGCTTTTCCCCGATAATCAACTGCGGATACTGGATTACAACCGGGTGGCGCGTCATTTAAATGCCCTCACGCAAGATGAATTTCTGAACAAAATCAAGGTAAAATTCCATGTTACCCCGGACTTCACGCAAAGAGAGCCGGCGGTGGTGCACACATTCGGCATGTACTTTGAAGGGCGGTGGTTCAGGCTCGAGGCGAAAAAAGAGACAGTCGCCGTCGATGATCCGGTAAGCCGTCTCGATGTTGCGATTCTTCAGGATCACCTTTTGGAGCCGGTGCTCGGCA
>JAUSOK010000076.1 GCA_030656035.1 Syntrophales bacterium | reverse complement strand
GATAACCCCCTTATAGATATGATTGAGCGTTATTTCGGGAGGCGCCACCCCTTTGAGGTAAAAGATTGTATAGGCAAAGGGAGGCGTCAAAAACGACGTCTGCAGGACGATAATATTCATCAGGGCAAACCAGATCGGGTTAAAGCCGAGCTTGACTGCAATGGGCGAAAAGAGCGGCACGACAATCATCACGATGCCGATCCAGTCCAGAAAACATCCCATAATAATGATAATTATCCACATCACTATCAGAATGCCCCACTTGCCGAAGGGCAGCCCCAGAACCATCTCCTCAACGATGTCGCCGCAGCCCAGCCTCATGAAGACGCTCGTAAAAAACGAGGCCCCCATGACGACCATGTAAACCATGGCGGATGTCTTCGCGGTGGCAAGTGCTGCATCTTTAATAACTTTCCAGCTCAGCGCCTTGTAAGCGGCTGCCATAAGGACAGCGGCAAAGGCTCCAAAAGCGGCTGCTTCCGTCGGCGCGGCCACACCGAAGAATATCGTGCCTAAAACCGCCAGAATGAGGACACACACGGGCAATACCGAAGTGACGAGCATCTGCAGCTTTTTCGGTAACGGCACCCGGAGGTCTTCATGGATGGCCGGCCCCTTTTCGGGATTAATAAAACACACAATGCCGATGTAAAGAAGATACAAAGCGGACAAAATCACGCCCGGCACAAAACAGCCGATCAATAAAGCGCCAACGGAAACATTGGCGGTGGGCGCATAGACCAGGATCAGGATACTCGGCGGAATCAAAATTCCCAGTGCGCCGCCCGCGCAGATGGAGCCGCAGGCCAGTGGTTTGTCGTATTTATATTTCATCATCGCCGGCATCGCCATAATGCCCATCGTCGTTACAGTGGCCCCGACAACTCCCGTCGCCGCGGCAAAGATCGTGGAAGCGGCAACTGTTGACATGGCGAGCCCGCCTCTCAATCCTCCCAGCATAACATACATGGCGTCAAAGAGCCTTGTAGCGATTCCCGATTTTTCGATGATGATTCCCATATAAATAAACAGCGGAACGGCAATCAGAGTATTATCGGAAAGGGCGACATGTATGCGCATCATAAAAACATTACTGATCTGGGGCCCCACAAAAATGATGCCAAAAATCGTTGCGATGCCGGCCAGTGAAAAACCAATCGGGAATCCCATCAGGATCACCCCGATCAGAGTTGTTAACATCAGAATAGTGATCATTTCTAAACTCATGAGACTATCAACTCCTTTCCCTTAACCAACCGGTACAGCTCCTTGATGAATACAATAAACCCCTGGAAGACCAGCATGACAGTGCCGATGAGTATCCAGGTCTTGTAAGGATAGATCGGGGGGAAATAGCCGATTGCGGATCTTTCCAGAATCCGCCAGGATTGTATAACTTCCGGCACCATTACCCAGACAATCATGAGCCAGCACAAAAAGAACATTGTCAGCATAAAAAATACGTTCAAGAAAGCCTGTACCTTGACCGGGAACTTTACCAGAATCATATCCACGCTGACATGTCCGCCCGTCTGCCAGGTATAGGCCATGGCAAAGATAATGGCGATGCTGCAGAGAAAATATGTCGCATCGCTGCTCCATACAGTCGGAGCGTTGAATACATAGCGCGCAAAGACTTCATAGACGAGCGAGAGAATCAACAAAATCAGGCAATACGATGTAATCTTGGCGATTTTCTCATTGATGCTTTCGACAATCTTCATAATTGCAATAACGGTTTGCATAATAACACTCCCAAGTTTCTCGTTCCTTAAAACAGGACATTGGCCTCTTTAGCTACGCGCCCGGCCGGAAGCAAAGGCTCCGACCGGGCAACGCAGAAGAGGGGCATCACGAATAAGGAAAAGTAACTTTACTTGCGAACAGGCACCATGAAATACTCGTAGTCGGAAAATTCCTTCCACATTTTATTTACGGAAGCCCATGTTTTGGTTGTATGAGGTCTGTTGATCTTCTTCACCTCGGCATCAATAAATTTCCAGGCTGCTTTCCGGAACTCTCTCTGGTCCTTGTCGTCAACACGGGTTAACTTCAAG
>JAUSOK010000124.1 GCA_030656035.1 Syntrophales bacterium | reverse complement strand
CCCGATCTCTACGTGACAACGAGCGGGGGCGGCGGCACCTCGGCGAGCACGCAGCGCGTCAATATCACTCCCACCGGTGCGGTCAACCGGACGAACATGCTCTATTGGAGGGATACCCGCATCCAATGATGACGGTATCGTAAAAAGTCGTCAAAGTCTTGAATCTGGAACAACAGTCCAGACAGGGTGATGAGATTTGTCAAAGAAGCCGGGAAAAGGTCCGAAATCTGCCACGGCGGCGAAGAAGGCCGCTGTCAGGTCAGTGGGAAAGCTCAAGGTTCCTCAATCTGCAGTGGCGGCGAAGAAGGCCGCTGCCAGGGCAGTGGGAAAGATCAAGGCTCTGCAATCGGCCGCGGAAGCGAAGAAGGCCTCTGCCGCGTCGGCACAAAAGAGCAGGAAACGGATTCTAATTTTCGGCGGCGGCGCCGTTACTTTGGTCATCCTCGTCCTGTTGATTTTTTTCTGTGCTCCGCGCCGGGAGGCGCCGCAGACAGCGCCGCCGCAGGCGACGGCCCTGTCGCCCGGATCCCTTCCGGAACGGCCCGCGGCGTCTCCGCCGGTGCTTTCCGGGGACGACAGGAAGAACTTCCCGGCAATTCGGACCATTCGCTTCGAACCTCCCCAACCCACCAGAATGGACACACTCAAGGCCAAGGTCCTGGCGGAGGCTACCGATCCGGGCCGCCTCACCTATACCTACGTCTGGAAGGTCAACGACCGGATTGTCGAGGGCGCGGATGAAGACACGCTCGACCTTTCGGCCCTTGACCTGAAAAAGAGAGACCTCATCACCGTCAGCGTCACGCCTTATGACGGCGAGCGCGAAGGCTTTATTGTTGAAAGCCCCGTCATCGCCGTCCACAGCATCCCCCCGACGCTCGATTTAAAAATGCCGCGTCAGACGAGGAAAGCCTCAGAACCCCTGGAGTTTCAACTCGTCAGTCTCCATCCGGACAGCGACGGTGTCACCTTCAGCCTGGAAGCCCCCATCGTCCCGGGCATGTCGATCGACCACAATTCCGGCAAAATAACCTGGATCATCCAGCCGAACCAGGAGGGAACCATCCGTTTCGGGGCCGTCGCAGAGGATACGGAGAAGACAAGGGTAAGCAGAATATTTGATATAACCGTGGAAAAATCTTCCGTTGCACGCGCACCGGCGGGCGCCGGCCCGAATTCTCCGTCCACGCCGGGACGGATTGTTGAACGCCGGTCATCTGATTGATAAAGGCGGGCCGGTCTTCGGACATTGCTTACACAAGGTCGGCGGACCCGGAAAAGTGCTTGACATGACGCGCATCTGAATATAGTGTCACGCGCGGTATTCTGAAGTCCTGTTTGAGCCGGACGATCGCAGATATCATTGCAAAGAGGGGGATCGAACATGGCATCTAATCGAAAATACTGTGCCATCTGCGCCTGGCGGGCCAACTGTCAGAAGAAATTCAGCGTGAGTACGGATGCGACGGGTCAGGTTCACTGCCCCGATTATTCAAGGGATCTTGCCATCAAGGAAAAGGATATTGACGAGGCGCTCAAAAAAGATCAAAACGCCTAACACATGACCTTTGGACATTCGACCTGTGACAAGTGATCGTCAAAAACGGTTTATCACTTGTCACTTTTTTTTAGTGGACGTTCTGCAGAACCAATGAAAAACAGGATTGTTGCCATACTCGAGAAGGCTTTGGCCGCCTGCCGCCGGCAGGGCCTGCTGACGGCGGCCGAAGCGCCGGTCATTGAAGTGGAGTTGACAAAGGACCCGGCACACGGTGATTACGCCACGAACCTCGCCATGATTCTGGCATCCCGGGAGAAAAAGAACCCCCGTTTGCTTGCCGGAATGCTGTCGGAGGCCATCGCTGATACCGAGGGAATCCTGGAGCGGATCGAGATCGCCGGACCCGGCTTCATGAATTTTTCTATCCGGACCGAGGTCTGGGTCAAGGAACTGACGGCTGTGCATGCACAGCGGGAGCGCTACGGCATGATGGATTTCGGCCGGGGTAAAAAGGTGCAGGTGGAATTCGTCAGCGCCAATCCGACGGGTCCTTTGCATATCGGCCACGCCCGCGGCGCCGTGGTGGGGGACGTTCTCGCCAATCTGCTGACGGCGGCAGGATACGCCGTTTCGCGCGAATACTACATCAACGACGCCGGCAACCAGATGCGCAACCTCGGCAGGTCTCTCTGGTATCGGTATCGGGAGCAGATGGGGCAGTCTGTGGAATTTCCCGACGGCTGCTACCGCGGCGATTATATGAAAGATCTGGCGGCACGGGTTATCGCCGCAGACGGCGGCGCATGGTTAGCGAGCGAGGAGGAAGCGGTCATCACTGCGTTTACGGATTACGCCGCCGGGGCGATTCTGGAGGGCATCAAACAGGATTTGCAGGCTTTCGGCGTGATCTTCGACTGCTATTTCAGCGAACGGGATCTCTACCGGGACAACCGCGTCGGCCGGCTGCTGGCCGAACTGCAGGAAAAGGGGTTTGTCTATCGCGAGGGGGAAACCCTCTGGTTCAAAACAACGGCCTTCGGCGACGACAAGGACCGCGTGGTGGTGCGCCAGAACGGAGAGCCCACCTATTTTGCGGCCGATATTGCCTATCACGCGAACAAGTATCAGCGGGGGTTCGATCGCGTGATCGATGTATGGGGCGCCGATCATCACGGTTATATCCCCAGGCTTTACGCGGGGATCCAGGCTCTGGACCGCTCCCCGGAGGACTTGAAGATTGTTCTCGTGCAACTGGTCAACCTGCTCAGGGACGGCAAGCCCGTAGCCATGTCCACCCGTTCCGGTGAATTTGTCACCCTGAGGGAGGTGGTCGATGAGGTGGGGCGCGACGCGGCCCGGTATAACTTCATGATGCGCCGCTCGGACAGCCATCTGGACTTTGATCTGGAGCTGGCAAAGAAGCAATCGAATGAAAATCCGGTATATTATGTCCAGTATGCCCATGCACGCATCTGCAGTATCCTGAGAATGGCCCAGGAACGCGGTTATCGCGCGCCGACCGATGGGGAGGCCGCCCTGCGCCGGTTGAAACTTTCCGAAGAAATCGACCTGATCAAGGCCGTCACGCGTTTTCCCGAAGTGATGGAAGGGTCCGTCAAGGCCCTTGAGCCGCATCGCCTGACCTTTTATTTGAATGATCTTGCCGCCCTGCTTCACAGTTACTATAATAAAAACAAGGTACTCTCTGAAGATCAGGCCATGAGCGAGGCCAGGTTGTATCTGGTGGAATCCGTGCGGATCGTTTTGCAGAATGCTTTGAAATTGCTGGGCGTATCAACGCCGGAGCGCATGTAGTGTCCGTTGTCGTTCAGGGGCCGTCGATCTTTCAATCCATAACGGGCGGCGAATGTACCGGAAACTCCCATGATGACCAAGAATACCCGCAGATTTGAACTTAAACTGGGGCGGATCGGATTAATCCTTTTTTTGCTGGGTGTGTCCGGCCTGCTTTTTGGCGTCTTCCTGCTGGGTGTGACGGTGGGCAAAAACATCGATACCTATCCGGAGAAGATTGCCCGTTTTCTTCCGGACAAGATCAAAACCATGATCAGCCGCCTGTCACAGGAAGCTACAGAGCCGGCTGCGGCCATACGGGATGATCTGAAACAGGAAAAACCGGAGCCGGATATGGATCTGACCTTCTATGACAGGCTGGGCAAGCAGAAAGCGGGTCAGAAAGGCACGGCGCCGGACGGCATGATGTTGCGGAAAACGCCGACAGCGGCGGTTAAGGAAAAGCCTCCGCGGCCGCATGCGACGCGGCCGATTGAGCCAAAATCCGCAGGGCCGGTCCCGGCGGTCCAAAAAGAGCCGCCGATAAAGGAAAAATCAGCGGTGCAGGGAAAATTCATGGTCCAGGTCGTGTCTTATCAGGAAAAAAGCAAGGCCGAAGCCCTCGTCGGAAAAATTGCTGCGATGGGTTATGCGGCGCGAACGGAAGTGACGGAACTGCCGGATAAAGGAAAATGGTTCCGCGTCGTGATGGGGGCATTTTCCAGCCGGCCGGAGGCGCAAAAGGCGGTTGACGCCGTGTCCGGAAAAACCAGGGGCTTGAGGTGTGTTATCCGCCCTGCAGGCGCAAACGGGAATTGATCCGGCACGATTGATGACTTCGTAAAAAACCCCCATGCCTCGTGTGGCGCCGCGAAGCATGAAAATAACTTTTGGAAGCGTTGCTTCCGGAAATATGGGGACATGACGCAGTCGTGTCTCCATATTTCCGAATCTGTCGTTTTTGGCTCATTTTTCGACTGTTTACGATTTCGTCTTGTATGAAAGGATCACGGAATTATCCATGTTTGAAAGCTTGACGGAAAAATTAGACGGTATTTTCAAGAGATTAAAAGGTCGCAGCCGTCTCGATGAGGATAACATCCAGGGGGCCCTGCGCGAAATTCGCATGGCCCTGCTTGAGGCGGATGTGAATTTCAAGGTGGTCAAGGACTTTATCGAAGATGTGCGTGTCCGTTCGGTGGGACAGGAGGTTCTGGAAAGCATCACGCCGGGCCAGCAGGTCGTTAAAATTGTTCACGAACGGCTTGTGGAACTCATGGGCGGCGTCAGTTCCCAACTGCGTTTCGGCAGCCGGATACCTGCACCCATCATGCTGGTGGGCCTTCAGGGGTGCGGCAAGACGACCACTGCCGTCAAGCTGGCGCGTCATGTGGCCGGTCTCCATAAGAAGGTGTATCTCGTTTCCGCCGATGTTTATCGTCCCGCGGCCATGCAACAGTTGCGTGTTCTCGGCCAGCAGATCGGCGCCGGTATTTTCGATGCTGCGGGGATGACTGATCCCGTTAACATCTGCGTGCAGGCGGTCGATGAGGCCCGCCGCAACGGCTATGAAGTCATCCTTGTCGATACGGCCGGCCGTCTGGCAATCGATATGGAAATGATGGACGAACTCCAGCGCATCAAGGAGATGATCCATCCGGCGGAAATCCTGTTCGTGGCGGATGCCATGACCGGCCAGGATGCGGTGAACGTCGCGGCACGATTTGACGAACGGCTCGGGATCGACGGCGTGATCATGACCAAGATGGATGGGGATGCCCGGGGCGGCGCGGCCCTGTCGCTCAAGGCCGTTATGGGCAAGCCGATCAAGTTCGTCGGGGTGGGCGAAAAAATCGATGCCCTGGAGGTGTTTCACCCCGACCGCATGGCCTCGCGCATCCTCGGAATGGGCGATATTCTGAGCCTGGTGGAAAAGGCGCAGGCCACGGTGGATGAAAAAGAGGCCCGGGAACTGGAAAAAAAGTTCCGGAAAAACGAATTTACGCTCGAAGATTTTCGGAATCAGCTCAAGCAGATCAAGAAAATGGGTTCCCTGCAGGATATCATCGGCATGATGCCCGGCTTCGGCAAGATGAAGGCATTGAAGAATACGACGCCCGACGAAGGAGAACTCGTGAAGGTTGCCGCGATCATCGATTCCATGACCCGGAAGGAACGTATGAATTATCTGCTCATTGACGGCCAGCGGCGGAAGCGCATCGCCATGGGCAGCGGCGTCGAGGTACAGGATGTCAACCGTGTGCTGAAAAACTATATCGATATGCGGAAAATCATGAAAAAAATGACATCCAAGGGGGGAATGAAAGCCTTAAAAAGAGGAAATTTCCCCTTTTAAACATAAAAAAAGTATGGTAAACAAACCGTTCGATCTGCTCGGAGCATAACGGATTAATTTTTTCAGGAGGTTTTGAGAATCAGGATGGCCGTAAAAATAAGACTGACACGCATGGGGGCAAAAGGCAGGCCCGTATACCGGATCGTCGCCGCAAACTCGGCATCGCCAAGAGACGGGAAATTTTTGGAGATATTGGGAAATTATGATCCAAGAAAAGATCCGCCCGAAGTGATACTTAAGGAAGACCTCGTAAAAAGCTGGCTGGCCAAGGGTGCGAAGCCGACCTTGACCGTATCCAAGCTTTTGATAAAGAAGGGTATCGCCGTCCCCGCGTAGTCATCATAACCGGATTGGGGTCAGCAACGGGAAGCAATCTCAGAATCTGTCTAATGTTGTTCGATGAAGAATTTGTGGAGGTTGTGACGATGAAAGACTTGGTCAAGTTTATGGCGCAGGCGTTGGTGGATCATCCCGAACAGGTAGAAGTTTCTGAGGTTGCCGGCGAACAGACATCTGTGATCGAGCTCAGGGTGGCCAAAGAGGACCTGGGAAAGGTGATCGGCAAACAGGGACGGACGGCAAAGGCCATGAGGACCATTTTAAGCGCATCCTCGACGAAGCTTCGTAAAAGGACGGTGATGGAGATCATCGAGTAAAACGATGAAAAAGGACGATTTCCTGGAGATTGGAGAAGTCGTCAGGCCTCATGGCGTGAAGGGACGAATCAAGGCGAAGTCTTATCTGGTTTCAAAAGACACCATCCATCGGCTGGATGAAGTCTTCATCAGAAGGTCGGAAGAACCGGCGGTGCGTTTCCAGGTCAAAACCCTGCAAGCCGATAGGAAAACACTGCTTCTGGAGCTTGAGGGAATTGAGGACATAGACGCCGCCGCGCGGCTTGTGGGCTGTCGAATTCTCATCTCCCCGGGTAAACTGGAAAAGCTTCCGGAAAATGAATATTACTGGCACGAGCTTCTGGGGCTTCAGGTTACGACGGAAGCGGCTCAAAACCTGGGCACGATTGCTTCGATTATCCCGGGTGAAAACCATGATGTTTATGTGTGTGCAGGAAATGAGCGGGAAATCCTGCTGCCGGCCGTCCGGGAGGTAATCCGGAAAGTCGATGTCGCCGCCGGCGTCATGGTGGTGAGACTGTTAAAAGGACTTTGAAGGCATGATCCGGTTTGACATCCTCTCCGTTTTTCCCGGGATGTTCACGTCCGCCTTTGAGTGCAGCCTCCTGAAAAAAGCACAGGAAAAGAACCTGATTGAAATACAGATTCATGATATCCGTCATTATGCACAGGACAGGCACCGCGTGACGGATGACGCCCCCTATGGCGGCGGGGGCGGCATGGTCATGAAAGTGGAACCCATTGACCGGGCGCTGCAGGACGTGGCGCCGGACCGTGACCAGGCGCTGATCGTTCTCCTGACGCCGCAGGGGGAGACGTTCAGTCAGAAAATCGCAGAAGAACTCGCAACGTATCCGCGCATTGTTCTGATCTGCGGACATTATGAAGGCCTGGACGAGCGGGTCAGGGCGCATCTGGCGGATCGGGAAATTTCCATCGGAGACTATGTTCTGACGGGCGGGGAACTGCCGGCGATGATCATTGTGGATGCCGTTGCGAGGCTCGTCCCGGGCGTTCTGGGGAACGCGATGTCTGCGCGGACGGATTCATTCGCCACGGGGCTGCTGGAATATCCGCAATACACGCGCCCGGCTGAATACAGAAACTGGAAAGTCCCGGACGTGCTGATATCGGGCCATCATCGGGAGATTGATAAATGGCGGCGTCGGGAGTCCCTTCAGCGGACCCTGGCCCGGCGGCCGGATTTGCTGAAGCAGGCCGACCTGTCGGCGGATGATCTGTCGATGATAGAGGCGTTAAAATCGCTTCGGGAAGGCACTGAATAAATCATAAAACATCGCGTGGTATACTTTATCGATAAAGGTTTAAAAGGGGAGTTTTGAACTATGAATGTCATTGAAAGCATTGAAAAGGAACAGTTGAGAGGGGACATCCCCGATTTCCAGTCCGGAGACACGGTCCGCGTGAATGTGCGGATTATCGAGGGACAGAAGCAGCGGCTGCAGGCCTTTGAAGGCGTGGTCATCCGTAAAAAGCGCGGCGACTGCCGGTCCAGCTTCACGGTGCGAAAAATTTCTTACGGCATCGGCGTGGAGAGAACCTTTCCGCTCCACTCGCCGGTCATCGACAGCATTGAAGTCGTTACCCGCGGAAGGGTCCGTCGTTCCCGTCTTTATTACCTCAGGGGCCTGAGGGGGAAAAAGGCGCGGATCCGTGAAAAGGGCAAATCCTAGACCGGACCTTCGGCGCCGTTCGCTGCGCCCCGAGAGGGGAAGGGGCTTACAGGCTTGCCAGAATTCTCAAGATTGATGAACGCGTTCGAATGTCATGCCCGTCAACGCGGCTACCGGATCATCGCCGGCATTGACGAGGCCGGCAGGGGGCCGCTGGCGGGACCGGTCGTGGCGGCCGCGGTGATTCTGCCGCCGGGTTACCGGCATTCGGAAATCAACGATTCAAAACAGCTCACACCCGGAAAAAGGGAACGCCTCCATGAGGTGATCAAAACGGATGCCCTTGCCGTCGGACTCGGGGTTGTCGAGGCGTCCGTCATTGACCATGTCAATATCCTGCAGGCGACGCTGATGGCCATGCGTGACGCCGTCCTTGACCTTTCGCTTGCCCCCGATTATCTACTCATTGACGGGAAGCATCGGATAGACGTCCAGACCCTGCAGGAAGTCATTGTCAGGGGAGACGCCCGGAGCGTTTCCATTGCCGCAGCTTCCATTATTGCCAAGGTCTCGCGGGACAGAATCATGGAAATCTATCACCGACAGTTTCCCCAGTATAATTTCCTGAAGAACAAAGGTTACGGCACAGATGAACACCGGGAAGCCATTCGCCGTTGCGGGCGATGCAAGATTCACCGGCTTTCATTCACAGTCAAAGCATCCGGAAGCCATCAGCCCTCCCTGCTATCATGACACGGAACAATAAAGCGGCAAAGGACATGCGGCGCATCATGACGGGGAAACTCGGCGAGAGTCTCGCCGTTGTCCATTTGCAGAAGATGGGTTATCAGATCGTCGCTCAGAATTACCGGTGCCTCTACGGGGAAGTGGATGTCGTTGCGCGGGACGGCGACACCCTTGTTTTTGTGGAGGTCAAAAGCAGAAAATCGGGGACGTTCGGCGCACCGCAGGAAGCGGTGGGGCTCGAAAAGCAGAAAAAACTATCCCGGGTCTCCCTCCATTACCTTCAGCAAAAGCGCCTTGAAACCTGCAAAGCCCGCTTTGATGTCATCGCCGTCAGGATGTCGCCGGACGGAACCAGGATCGACCTGATCCAAAACGCTTTTAATCTAATTCTCTAACCCAGAACCTGCCGGACCAGACGGGAATTGGGCGGGGATGAATGGCGCTTTTTGTAAAAATGTGAACCCGTCCCCCAATTCCAAGTGATCGTGAAATCGTGCATGGTTAGAAGCGGGTCAGGGGGGGGCTGCCGATCGGGTAGACGTTGAAGCCGATGTCAAAGCAGCGCTGATGGTCGAGGATGTTCCGGCCATCAAAGATAAAGGCCGGCTTCAGCATGATCTTGTATATTTTCTCAAAATCGAGTTTCCGGTACAGGTCCCACTCGGTCATTACCGCAATGGCGTGACATCCGGCGGCCGCCGCATAAGGATCCTCGATATAGCTGACTTGTCCTTGCGCATCCTGCAGATCGACCGCGGCATTCCTGAGCGCCTGCGGATCCGAAATGACCACGACGGCTTTCTCCGCCATGAGGTTTTTCGCGATGTAAATGGCCGGGCTTTCACGGGTATCTCCCGTATTGGCCTTGAAGGCAAAGCCCAGCAGGCAGATTTTCTTGCCCGCGAGGGTGTTGAACATGGCCTTCAGCATGGTCCGGGTAAACCGGGCCATTTGATCATCGTTGATCCGGATCACGCCCTCCCAGTAATCCGCCACCGTATCCAGGCCGTAATTCCGGCAGAGGTAAACGAGATTCAGGATGTCCTTTTTAAAACAAGAGCCGCCGAATCCGACGCTGGCCCTGAGGAATTTGGAACCGATGCGGCTGTCCATTCCGACTGCCCGGGCCACTTCATCGACATTCGCCTCCGTTGCCTCGCAGAGCGCCGAAATGGCATTAATGGAGGAGATGCGTTGGGCGAGAAAGGCATTGGACACCAGCTTGGATAGCTCACTGCTCCAGATGTTCGAGGTAATGATTTTATCCGCCGGCACCCAATGCAGATAAATGTCAACCAGTGCCCGGCGGGCGACCAGGCCGCGCTCATTTTCCCGTGAGCCGACGAGGACTCGGTCGGGCTGTTTCAGGTCTTGAATGGCGGAGCCTTCGGCCATGAATTCGGGATTGGACAGCACGTCGAAGCGGACGTCGTTGCCCGTGCCGTTGAGAATGCGCTCCATGGCCAGAGCCGTTTTAACGGGGAGCGTGCTTTTTTCGATGACGATTTTCGGGGATTCGGAATATTGCAGGATCTGCCGGGCCGTGGCTTCCCAGAATTGAAGATCCGCCGCCATGCCCGCGCCCTCGCCGAAGGATTTCGTTGGCGTATTGACGCTGACGAAGATCATGTCGTTTTCCCGAATGCCCCCGGCAATATCGGTGCTGAAAAAAAGATTTTTTCCGCGGGTTGCCCGGATCAGCTCTTCCAGACCCGGTTCATAAATGGGAAGCGTGTCGGAGTTCCACTGGTCGATCCGCCGGGCGTTGATATCCACCACTGTAATTCTGTACTCCGGGCACTGATGCGCGATCATGGCCATCGTGGGCCCGCCGACGTAGCCTGCGCCGATGCAGAGAATGTTCTTGTTATGCGTCATGGCTGTTCCGTCCTTTGCCTGCAATCACCGCGCGGAAATAGGCGATGGTTTTTTCGATGCCTTCCTCCAGGGGAATTTTCGGCTGCCAGCCCAGGGTTTCCCGGGCCAGTCGAATGTCCGGCTTGCGCTGGACCGGATCGTCCTGGGGGAGGGGCCTGAAGATGATTTTTGCACGGCTGCCCGTCATGCGGATGAGCCGCTCGGCCAGTTCAATAATCGTAAATTCGCGGGGATTGCCGATGTTCACAGGGCCGAGAAAGTCATCCGGCGTGGCCATCATCCTGATAATACCGTCAATCATATCATCCACATAGCAGAATGACCGGGTCTGCGAGCCGTCCCCGTAAACCGTGATATCCTGATGGGTCAGGGCCTGGACGATGAAATTGCTTACAACCCTCCCGTCGTTGACGGCCATACGAGGACCGTAGGTATTGAATATCCGGACGATTTTGACATTCACCTGGTTCTGGCGGTGGTAATCCATCATGAGGCACTCGGCGGCCCGTTTGCCTTCATCATAGCAGCTTCGGATGCCGATGGGATTCACCCGGCCCCAATAGGCTTCCGGCTGCGGATGCACTTCGGGATCGCCATAAACCTCGGAGGTTGAGGCCTGCAGGATCTTTGCTTTGACGCGTTTTGCAAGCCCCAGGGTGTTAATGGCGCCCATGACGCTGGTTTTAATCGTTTTAATCGGGTTGAACTGATAATGCACAGGGGAGGCGGGACAGGCCAGATTGTAGATTTCATCGATCTCCAGATAGATCGGGTTGATGATATCATGCCGGATCAGTTCAAAGCGCGGGTGCGGGAGCAAATGACGGATGTTGTCTTTGCTGCCCGTGAAAAAATTATCCAGACAGAGGATATCATGCCCCTCTGCAAGGAGCCTTTCACAGAGATGCGAACCTAAAAAACCTGCGCCGCCGGTGATCAGGATGCGTTTCATCGGGCTTGCCTCGTGAGAATACTTTCCATAATAATCACATACTTAGATCAACATGACCTTCCTTGTCAATGTCTGGTGGATATTTAACAAGGAATCTGGTACTTAAATGCAAATGTGCGGTCTGTCAATCAAATTTTAATGAATGCAAAACCAATGAGTCCAACCGGAACATTGTATATCGTGGCGACGCCGATCGGCAACCTTGAGGATATCACGCTCAGGGCCATCAGGATTCTCAAGGAGGTCGGTTTGATTGCGGCCGAAGATACCCGGCATACCCGCAAGTTGCTCAATGCCTTTGATGTCCAAACCCCGGTGGTCAGTCTGCACGAGCATAATGAGGAAAAAAGAAGCCTGTCGCTGATCGTAAAAATGAAGGAAGGCTTGTCTGTTGCCTATGTGTCCGATGCGGGAACACCGGGGCTCTCGGACCCCGGATTCCGCCTGATCCGCGCCGCCCTTGCGAATGAAATTTCCGTTGTGCCCATTCCGGGCGTTTCGGCGGTGATCACAGCCCTCAGCGCCTCCGGACTGCCCATGAACCGCTTTTTATTTCAAGGGTTCCTGCCGGCGAAAACCGCCAGGCGGCGGCAGGAACTTGCGGAACTGTCAATGGAAACCCCAACGCTGGTTTTTTTTGAGTCCCCCAACCGTCTGCTGTCAGCCCTCCACGACGTTTCCGATATTATGGGAAATCGCGATGTCGTCGTTTGTCGGGAACTGACCAAGATTTATGAGTCTTTTTTCAGAGGGCCGGTGCAGGAAGCTATCCGTGCGATGGAGGGCCGGCGGATCAAAGGGGAAATTACATTGCTTGTTTCCGGCTGTCCGGAGGCGAAACCCGAATGGTCGGATACAGCCCTTCTGCAACGTTTTGAACAGTTGCGGCAGAATCCTGCACTGTCCCGCCGGGACTGTGTGGACCGGATCGCTGCGGAAACAGGCGTACCGAAAAGCCGGGTTTACAGGTTGACGGTCACAGAATGACGGTCACAGAATAACAAAATGAACTGCTTGAACTCATCCGGGAGTTGTGGTAACGCTTGCCGCGAATGTTTTGCGGTCAGGAAAAAAACGGGTGTGAACGCATTTCGATAAGGAGGTTTTTCCGGTGGCGGATGGACAGCAAACAGCGGCCAGTGAGCCTAAACCTTACTGGCGGCCCCTCAGGCCGGGCGAAACGGTTTATGTCCTGAGTGATATTGTCGAGGAGCCGGAGGAAGCACAGGACGCATCCCCGGTGACCAACGAACAAGGGATAAATACCGTCTCCGAGACAGCGCCGTGGATCGCCCCGGTGCAGATCCCGGAACATATCGAAACGATCATCTGCGAGACAACGGAAAGACTGGTCAGGGACCTGGCGCCGGGCATTATTGAAAGGGTGATCCGGGAAGAGATAGAGAAGCTCAAGATGGAAAGCAACTGAAAGAAATCCGGGCTGTTCGGAAACGTGGCGCTTCCGGACATCGGCAGGGGGGGTGAATGGTTCTCAGGCTCAGGTACATGGCTGTATTTTTCATCATGGCGACGATCATGACGGGTTGCGGGTTCCGTACGACGCCGGTATCGATTCCCGGGTACGCAGATAAAGGCATCCGGATGATCGCTGTGATGCCGGTGAAAGCGAAGACTGCTGATCCGGAATTGGCAAAGCTCATGCGTGAGAAGATTCTGGAAGCCCTTTATTTCAAGGGTTATCCCAGGATTTCCGTCGGGGTCATCGATGACACACTCGCGAAGATTTACGACAAGACTCCGGATCGCGGCGCCGATATCCCGCCGCAGGCGGTCCGTTCACTGCTGGCCGTCGATGCGGTTCTTTATGCGACCTTGAATGAATGCAGAACCGCGACCACCTATCTTTATGCCGCCACGATCATATCAGCCGGCTTTGAGCTGCGCGACGGGAAAACCGGCGAAACGCTCTGGAAGTCCAAGCCGCAGAATAATGTGGAAAGAAATTTTGATATCACCAGGCAGCGTCTGGAACAGACCATTTACCAGGTGATGGAACCGACCATTCAGGAGGTGGTGGAGAAGGCCTTTCAGGGTCTGCCTGATGGTCCGGATGCCATTAAATAATGAGCCATGAAGGAGGCACCGTCATGAGACAAATCGCTTCTTTTCTTTTTGCATCGTTTTTGTGCTTTATGCTGTCAGGCGTTGATCCGGTGCATGCCGCCAGGAAGGTATCCACTTTGAAAATTGATAATGGTGGGGCAAGTGTGAGTATGCTGGAGGGATCTGCCGAGGTTCTGCCCGAGGGGAAAAAAGAATGGCGTTCACTGAAGGTACGGGATGTGCTTCGGGGAGGCGATGAGGTCCGTACCGGCGCGCAGTCGCGACTTGAACTTGTGCTGTCGGACCATTCGAATGTCCGCTTTGCCGACAAGACACGCTTTAAAATCATCCAGCTGGCCGCAGGTGGGGAAGCGAAACAAAAAAGCGTCAAGGTGCATGTGGCGCTCGGCAGGAGTTGGGCCAATGTGTCGAAAATGGTTGGCGGACCCAAAGGAGGTTTTGAATTGTCTTGCGAAAACGCTGTGGCCGGCGTCAGGGGGACAATTTATCGGATGAATGTCAATAAAGATCGCTCCGCGCTCGTCAGGGTCTATGATGGCGAAGTCTTTGTGAAGGGCGGCGCAGAAAAAATTGCGGAAGCCCCGAAGCCGATGGGCGCCCCCCAAAAGGTGGCCGGCCCGAAAAAAGTTGAGGGACCCCGGAAAGTCAGTATGGAGGAATGGACCTTTATTATTAAATCCATGCAGCAGATCGTCATTAAAAGCGACGGAATTGCCGAAACGCCAAGGGACTTTACGGAAGCGGAAGACAGGGATCCCTGGGTTGACTGGAACAAAGAACGAGACAAGTCAAAAGACAGATAGCGTGTTGATATATCCATGAATATTCCTAATTTCCTGACACTGCTGCGAATTGTCCTTGTTCCGGTCCTGGTGATCTTCCTGATCAACATGGCGTTTTTAAAAGCCCTGATCCTTTTTGCATGTCTGGGATTGACCGACGCGCTGGACGGGTTTCTGGCGCGAATCCTGAACCAGCAGACCGTTCTGGGTTCTTACCTGGATCCCATTGCCGACAAGGTGTTGATCACGAGCTGTTTCCTGGCCCTGGCCATATTAAAGGTCATTCCCGGGTGGCTGGCCGTGGTCGTCATCAGCCGGGATGTCATCATTCTCCTGGGCATTTCCGTTCTTTCCATCATGAATATCACCTTCAAGGTACAGCCCCTTTTTGTAAGCAAGGTAACCACTACGCTCCAGATCGCTGCTGTTTTTTTTGCCCTGTTTTTCAAAGCCTTTCCGCTTTTAACCATCGACAGTGCCTGGCTCCTGCTACTGTACTGGTCAACGGCTGTCTTTACCGTTCTTTCGGGATATCGATATGTGGTCAAAGGGGTCAAGTTGATCAACTCTACCTGAAAACGAAGAAGGGTGATAAAAAATTGATATTTGTCTTGACATAACAGCATTTTCTTGTTAAAAAGACCGTCTTTTTAGGAGTAAAATCACATGTAGGCACGTAGCTCAGGGGGAGAGCGCCATCCTGACGCGGTGGATGTCCAGGGTTCAAATCCCTGCGTGCCTACCATTTTATTGTTCCGGATTGACGTCATCCATGTAACGGTGGGCTAAGGGCATCAACAACGGTAAGGCGATGATGCCCTTTCTTTAATGGCGGCAGTGATCTAAAAATCACTGAAAATAGGCTTAGTATATGTATTTACAGGTATTGTCTGGTTTTTGTTATGAATGAAATCAAGATCGCGCTGCCCGACGGTTTCGAACAGGTCTATCGGGCAGGCACGCCTGTTGCGGAAATCATCCGTTCCTGGAAGCCGGAGCTGCTTTCATCGACGCTCGCCGCCAAAATCGACCGGCAGCCGGTCGATTTAAGTTACCCCGTGCAGACCGATGGGGTTTTATCTCTCATCGACATTCAATCGAAAGAAGGCCTTTCCATCCTCCGACACAGCATTTCCCACGTTATGGCCCAGGCCGTTCAGGATATTTTTCAGGATGTCCAGGTCGCCATCGGTCCGTCCATCGAAGACGGGTTCTATTACGATTTCGAATATGCCGAAACCTTCACGCCGGAGGATCTGGAAAAGATCGAAAACCGGATGCACGAGATCGCTACGGCCAATCATCCGTTCAGCCGGCAGGAAGTGCCGCGCGAAGATGCCGTCGCGCTGTTCAAAGGCAGGGGCGAATCCTATAAGGTCGAGCTGCTGAACGATCTGCCGGAGGATGTCAAAACGGTCAGCATCTATACGCAGGGCGGCTACCTGGATCTGTGCAGGGGGCCTCACATTGCCGCAACTGGCATGATCAAGGCCTTCAAACTGCTCAACGTAGCCGGCGCCTACTGGCGGGGCGACGAAAAAAACAGGATGCTGCAGCGCATCTACGGGACGGGTTTCGCCGCACAAGAGCAGCTGACCGAGCATCTGCACCTCCTCGAAGAGGCGAAAAAGCGGGACCACCGCAGGCTGGGCCGGGAACTGGATCTCTTCCAGATGAACGACGAGGCAGGGCCGGGGCTGATTATCTTTCACCCCAGAGGGATGCTGCTACGTTATCTCATCGAAGAGTGGGAACGCAAAGAACACCTGAAGCGGGGCTACGATATGGTCATGGGGCCCCAGATCCTCAAAGCCGACCTCTGGAAGAAATCGGGCCATTACGAGCACTACCGGGAAAATATGTACTACACCCAGGTGGATGACCAGGAATACGGGATCAAGCCGATGAATTGCCTGTCCCACATGCTCATCTATAAATCGAAGATCCGCAGTTATCGGGACCTGCCCCTGCGCTATTTTGAGCTGGGCACGGTGCATCGGCACGAAAAGACCGGCGTCCTGCATGGTCTCATGCGTGCCCGCCAGTTCACGCAGGACGACGCCCATATCCTCTGCACGCCGGACCAGCTTAACACCGAGATCAGGGCCATCGCGGATTTTGTGGCGTACGCCATGAAAATCTTCGGATTTGAATATGAAGTCGAACTCAGCACCCGCCCGGCAAAATCCATCGGGTCCGATGCAGACTGGGAGGTGGCGACGTCCGCCCTGAAGAACGCCCTGAAGGACAACCGGATGGCCTACGATATCAACGAGGGTGACGGCGCCTTCTACGGACCGAAAATAGATTTCAAGTTGAAGGACGCCCTGAAAAGGAAGTGGCAGTGCGCCACCATTCAGTGTGATTTTACCTTGCCGGAGCGGTTCGATCTCAGCTATATTGGCTCTGACGGTGAAAAACACCGGCCGGTCATGCTGCACCGCGTGATTCTGGGCGCCATCGAACGGTTCATGGGGGTCCTGATTGAACATTACGCCGGCGCCTTTCCCGTCTGGCTGTCGCCCGTGCAGGCAGTTCTGCTGTCCGTGACGGATAAGCATATTCCCTATGGCGAGACGGTCTATCGGCGGCTCATCGATGCGGGTGTCCGCGTGGAAAAAGGATTTGACAACGAAAAACTCGGCTTCAAGATCCGGCAGGCGCAGATGCAGAAAATTCCCTACATGCTCGTAATCGGCGACCGCGAAATGGAGGCCGGGCATATTGCTCCACGCCGGCGGGATGGGAAAAACCTCGGCGCCATGACCCCGGATGACTTTATAGCGCTGCTGAAAGAGCAGTGCACACAATATAAATAGCTTATATTATCTGCAGGAGGTGACCTATAAGTAAAGAGTTAAAAATTAACCGGGAGATCAGGGCCGCCCAGGTTCGCGTGATCGATGCCGAGGGAAAGCAGCTGGGCATTATATCCTTAGCGGATGCCCTGTCGGAAGCGGCGAAGGGGGGATTGGATCTGGTCGAAGTGGCGCCTACATCCGAGCCGCCCGTATGCAGAATCCTGGATTATGGGAAATTCCGCTACCAGCAGAGCAAAAAGCTCCAGGACGCCAAGAAGAGCCAGACCACCATTCAAGTCAAGGAAATCAGGTTAAGACCCAAAACGGAGACGCATGATCTGCAGGTGAAGATCAAGCACGTCAGAAAATTTCTTGATCAGCACGATAAGGTCAAGATCACCATGATGTTCCGGGGACGTGAAATTGCCTACTCGGAAATAGGCAGAAAAATGATGGAGGACATCCGCGAGGCGTTGGCGGAGGTTTCCGTCGTCGAGCAGCAGCCGAGGCTGGAAGGCCGGAACATGATTATGATCCTGGCGCCTCCGAAAAAATAAATTGTGAAGAATGTCTTTACAGGCATAAATCTTGATGGAGACAGATTCCCGCTTTGCGGGGATAGTTTTCCGTAATTATGTTAAAAGGGGAAAAATCAATGCCAAAAATTAAAACACACCGGGGTGCGGCGAAGCGTTTCAGTTTGACAGGAACCGGAAAGGTTAAAAGAAGCAAGGCTTACACCAGCCACATCCTGACATCCAAGACACGAAAGAGAAAAAGAAATTTAAGAAAAGCAGCCATTCTCGACAGATCCGATGAGCGGGAAATCAAGAAGCTGATACCTTATAAATAACCGGATTCACTCCGACGTTTAAAATCACAATATCGGGAGACAGGAAAAATGCCGAGAGTAAAAAGAGCCGTTACGGGCAAGAAGAAAAGAAGGAAGATTTTAAAGATGGCCAAGGGCTTCTTTGGGGCAAGGAGCCGCTTGATCAGGACCGCCACCGAAGCAGTCGAACGGTCCATGAAATACGCTTTCCGGGACCGGCGGGCGCGGAAGCGCGATTTTCGGAAACTCTGGATTGTCCGGATCAATGCAGCAGCCAGACTTAATGAAATATCTTACAGCCGTTTAATCGACGGGATGAAAAAGGCCCATATCGAAATTGACAGGAAGGTTTTGGCTGATCTGGCGGTGCATGATGCACGGGCATTCTCGCAAATTGCGACCATCGCAAAGGAAAGCCTGGCGGCATGATCAATGACTTAGAGGAGCTCCGGGTCAAAGCGATCGCCGAGCTGAATCAGGCGGAAACGGAAGAAACGCTCCTTGCGATTAAAACCAGATACCTTGGGCGCAAAGGGCTGCTCACCGGCCTGTTGCGGAATGTCAGCCATGTGTCGCTGGAAGAAAGGCCGCTTTTCGGAAGGCGTTCCAATGAAATCAAGGAGATCCTTGCGGAGGCGATCGACAAAGCCCTGCAGCGCGTGACTCTGAAAAAACGGGATCATGCGCTCCTCGAAGAAAAAATTGACGTTACCCTGCCGGGCCGGGCTGTCCGGCCTGGAAGGCTTCATCCCATTATCCGGGTAAGTCGTGAGATTTGCGAAATATTTGCCGGACTTGGATTTTCCGTTGTGGAAGGTCCGGAGATCGAGTTGGATTATTACAATTTCGAAGCCCTGAATATTCCCAAGGACCACCCCGCACGGGATATGCAGGACACGTTTTATATTGAAGAGAATATCGTCCTTCGGACGCATACGTCTCCCGTGCAGATCCGGACCATGGAAAAACTCAAGCCGCCGGTGCGGGTTCTGTCGCCCGGCCGCGTCTACCGGCCAGATTCCGATATTTCCCATACACCCATGTTTCATCAGATCGAAGGACTGCTCGTCGACAAGGGCGTTACCTTTGGAGACCTCAAAGGCGTGCTGACGTTCTTCATCGAAAGAATATTCGGCGAAGATACGGCCATCCGGTTCCGCCCCAGTTTTTTCCCGTTCACCGAACCCAGCGCTGAGGTCGACATCCGGTGCGTGATTTGCAGTGGGACCGGCTGCCGCGTCTGCGGGCAAAGCGGCTGGCTGGAAATTCTCGGATCGGGAATGGTGGATCCGGAGGTCTTTAAGAATGTGGGGTATGATCCGGAAGAAATTTCCGGTTTTGCTTTCGGGCTCGGTCTCGAGCGGATTGCCATGCTCAAATATGGCGTATCGGACATCCGGCTGTTTTTTGAGAATGACTGGCGGTTTCTGGAGCAGTTTTAATGTTCGTTAGTTTGCGTTGGCTCAAAGACTATATCGACATCGACCTTACGCCGGCAGAACTGGCGGACCGTCTGACGATGGCGGGGCTGGAGGTAGATGCCGTCCGGGAAACGGCGCCTGATTTCAGCCGGGTGGTTGTCGCGAAAATTCTTTCCATCAGACCCCATCCCGACTCGGAAAAATTGTCGCTCTGTGAGGTGACGACGGGAACGGACATCCTGCCGATCGTCTGCGGCGCCGGAAACATTCAGGTCGGTGATGTTGTGCCGCTGGCCTGCGTCGGAGCGACCATCCCCGGCGGCTATACCATCAAGAGTTCCCGGATTCGGGAAGAGCGCTCGGAAGGCATGCTCTGTTCCGAGGAGGAACTCGGTATCGGTCCGGACCGTTCGGGCATCATGATCCTGCCGGACGAACTCCCGCTCGGACAGGATTTGATCGACGCCCTGAATCTGCGGGACATCGTCCTGGATATCGGGGTTACCCCGAACCGGCCGGATTGCCTGTCCATGATCGGTGTGGCGCGGGAAATCGCGGCCATGACCGGCGGGAAGCTCAAGATGCCGGAGATCCTTTTCACGGAAGATGACGAGGACATCAACGGGATCACTTCGGTCGAGATTCTGGACCCGGACCTCTGTCCCCGTTATACCGCCCGGATTGTTAAGAATGTAACGATCCGGCCTTCACCGTTCTGGATGCGCCGCCGCCTGGAATCTGTAGGGTTGCGCCCCATCAACAATGTGGTGGATGTGACCAACTTCGTCATGCTGGAATGCGGTCAGCCGCTGCATGCCTTCGATTACCGGTTTTTAAAAGAGGGACGCATCGTGGTCAGAAAATCCCGTCAGGGGGAGACATTCATTTCTCTCGACGAGAAGGAACGAATGTTGCGGGCCGACACCCTGATGATCTGTGACGGTGTCAAGCCCGTGGCCATTGCAGGCATCATGGGGGGCCTCAATTCGGAGATCAAGGATGACACCCGCATGGTGCTTCTGGAGAGCGCCTATTTCAATCCCACATCGATCCGGAAGTCATCCCGCTGGCTGGGCATGAGTACCGACGCCGCTTTTCGGTTTGAACGGGGAATCGATCCCGAGGGGGGGGTGCGCGCGCTGAATCGGGCCGCCCAACTGATTGCCGACCTGTCCGGGGGGGCCGTCTGCCGGGGTTATATTGATCAATATCCCAAGAAAATCGAATCCCCCCGGGATATCCGCCTGCGCACCAGAAGGGTTCGGGATATTCTCGGAAAGGTCATCGCACCGGCTCAGATCGTGCGGATCCTGAAAAACCTCGGGATGGCCGTTAACAAAGCGGATGGCCCCCATTATCGTGTAACACCGCCCACGTTCCGAGTGGACATCAGCCGGGAGATCGACTTGATTGAAGAGATTGCCCGGCTTCATGGCTATGACCGGATTCCCGTCACGCGCCCGGCCATTTCGTTCATGTCCACAAGGCAAGACCCACAAAAAGTCCTGGAAGAGCGGATCCGCACCCTGTTGAACGGCTATGGTTATTCAGAGGTGATTACCTATAGTTTCATTCCGGCAACAGCAGTCGAACATTTGGGGCTGCCGGCCGATGATGTGCGGCGAGCGACGGTAGCGATCCGGAATCCCCTCACGGAAGAGCAAGCCGTGATGCGCACGACGATGATATACAGCCTGCTGGAAACCATGCGAAGAAATGCAGATGCAGGTTGTTTTGACCTCAAGCTGTTCGAGATGGGAAGAACTTATCTGGCCAGGCAGGCCGGAACGCTCCCCGCAGAGCAAAACAGAATTGGCGGCATCCTGACCGGCGCCCGATATGATGACGGTTGGCATTATTCCGGGCTTGCGTCGGATTTCTTCGATCTCAAGGGTTGTCTGGAGGGTCTTTTTGATCATCTGAAAATTGCCGCATTGAAATTCCGGTCGGACCTTCGGGAACCCTTCCTGCATCCGGGCCGGTCCTGTTGCATGACCATCGGGAAGGAAATGATCGGATTCCTCGGCGAGGTTCACCCGGATGTACTGGCTATGATGGACCTGAAGAACCGGGCTATGGTCTTTGAAATGGACCTGGATGCTCTGGCCGGACATTTTTCCGGGGCGCTGGCCTATCGGGACATTTCAAGGTTTCCTTCCAGTTCGCGGGATGTGGCTTTTCTGATTTCCCGTGACGTGACGGCGGAAGCGATTATTCATTTTTCCTTTGATATGCATGAAGAATTACTTGAAAAAGTCTGTATTTTTGATGTATATGAGGGAAAAGGCATCCCGGAGGGCATGACAAGTCTGGGGTTAAGGTTCTCTTACCGTGCGCATGACCGGACTTTGACGGATCAGGAAATCAGCCGGGCGCACAAGGCCATTGTGCAAAGAATTGTGGAAAAAAGCGGAGCTAAAATCAGGTAAAGTACAATAAATATGACAAGATGACAGGAGGGATAAAATGACCAAAATCGATATTATTCACGATGTTTATGACAAGCTGGGATTTTCGAAAAAGGATTCAGCCCGGATCGTTGAGTCTGTTTTTGATATTATGAAGGACAGCCTCGCGCGCGGTGAACGGATCAAAATTTCCGGTTTTGGCAATTTCCTGGTGAAGGAAAAGAAATCCCGTCGAGGCAGGAATCCGCAGACCGGCGATGAGATCGAAATCACCGCCCGAAAGGTGCTGACCTTTAAATCATCACAGGTGCTCCGCAAAGCCCTGAATGGCTGATAGAGGGTTCCGGCCCGGGACGCCCCTGTTGTGATGTGAAATCCTGAAGACCAAGCGAGGCCATTGAAAAATGGACAACGCCCGCGACTGAAAAATCTTTTTCGATAAGAAGAAGACTATGCGTTATCATGATGCATGACAAGCCGTTGACGTCAGCTCTGAAAAGGTGAGAAAAATTTGATTCGCCGCTTGCGGATCCTTTTTCATCGGGAGGCAAAGCCCTCCAAGCGTGCAGCGGTTAACCGTTATGCGCATTGATCTTAGGACTAAGGATGGGCATGGACGCATCGATTCCCGACAAAGTCTATTTCCGGATTGGTGAAGTCAGTAAGATCCTCGGCGTTGAGCCCTATGTGGTTCGTTATTGGGAGTCGGAATTCAAAGCTGTCAAGCCCGTTCGCACCCGGTCCGATCAGCGTCTCTACAGACGCCGGGACGTGGAAATGCTCCTGACAATCAAGCATCTCCTCTATGTTGACCATTTCACCATTGCCGGCGCAAAACAAAGACTGGCCATCAGAGTGAATGATGAAGAAAGCGACGACGGCGCCGAGGAATACAAAAGCCGGTTGATGGAGATAAAAAGTCTCCTGCAGCAGGTGAGAGAAATGTTGCAGTGAGCGGCCTTTCCGCAAGGGCTCGCGCCTTTAAAATGAGAAGGCCGATTAAAAGTTAATCGGCCTTGTTGTCTGTCCGATCACGGGTTCTGCTATTTTTTGCTGGCTCGCTTCGAAGCTTTCAGAGGATTGATTTTCTGGACCGCTTCCTTGACGTCATTTTTGATGTGGGTGGCCATCGCGCATTTTCCTGACAACCATTTAACGGCCGGTTCCGGATAGATTTTGCAATACCTGCCCGAGGGAAAATCCGTGACTTTGGCACATCCATTACATTGATCGACAACGGGATGGCAAGCGCCTCCTTTGAATCCGCAGCCTTTTTTTGACATAAAGCCGCAATCGACGCCGGCTTTGGCGGTTTGACAAATCATTTGAAAATTCCTTTCTGACATTCATCACGCGAGGCCCTTGAAATAGCCCCTGCATGTCCATTAATTCAAAATCTGCTTTTTATAACAAAGTTGAAAATTGCTGTCAAGTAGAAAAAGATATTTTTATGAATGGATGGTTGTTACGAAAGATAACATCCCGAGAAAAGAGGAAGAAAAATATTTTTACGAATCGCACAATTTTGCTTGATTCTCATATTTCTTTGTGTTAGGCATTGACGCAGCCTTGATTTGAGGCGCGGCATCCCAGGCTGGTTCTCTATTGGCGAGGGTTGGCGTATGTTCGGTATGCCGTTTCACTGGCGATGATCGATTAAAAAAAATTGATATAAAAAAGCAACGGTTGTTTTTTCCTGCGTAAATTATGAGAGTTTAAGTCCCTGCGGGAAATCGCGGAAACGATGCCGGCACTGACGGATGGAGAATGTCGGCCCCTGTGGAGAGGGCCGGTTAATTTAACAAAACATTGTTGAAAGGGGGAACGAAAGGCATGACAAAGGCGGAACTGATCGGTGCAATGGCTGATGGTGCAGGGATTTCTAAAGCGGCGGCAGCAAAGGCCCTGGAGTCCTACATTGGGACGGTCGCAAAGGAACTCAAGAAAAGCGGGAAACTGGGTCTTGTTGGCTTTGGGACATTTTCCGTGATCAGGAGGAAGGCGAGAGAAGGCAGGAATCCCCAGACTGGAAAAACAATCAAGATACCGGCGAAAAAAGTCGTGAAGTTCAAAGCTGGTAAGGCGTTAGCCGACAAAGTAAAATAAGTTTTTTTGTTAGACATTATCCCGCTAAGGCCTCCGGCGTTATTTTGGTCCGGAGGCCTTCGTGCGTTTAGAATGGACGAAAAAGTTCTTTGGAGCGTAGATGGTGACAAGAAAGCGGATATTAAGCGGAATGCGTCCCACGGGAAAACTTCATCTGGGCAACCTGCAGGGAGCCTTGAAAAACTGGATTTACCTCCAGGGGCAACAAAAATATGAGTGCTATTATTTTGTGGCGGACTGGCATGCTTTGACCAGCGATTACAGCGATACGGGTGACATTCAAGGCAATCGTGTCGACATGGTCATTGACTGGCTCAGCGCCGGACTGGATCCGGAGAAGAGCACCCTGTTCGTGCAATCCAGCATCAAGGAGCATGCCGAGCTGTTCGTTATTCTCAGCATGATCACCCCGCTGGCCTGGCTGGAGCGGAATCCGACCTATAAAGAAATGAAAACGGAACTATCGGGGAAAGATCTTTCCACATTCGGATTTTTAGGCTATCCGGTGTTGCAGGCTGCGGATATTATTATGTACAAGGCCAGCGGCGTGCCGGTCGGGGTCGATCAGCTTCCCCATGTGGAGCTCACCCGGGAAATTGCCCGCCGCTTCAATTTCCTGTACAGGGAAATCTTTCCTATCCCGGACCCGCTGCTGACCGATTTCCCAAAGCTGCTGGGCATTGACGGACGGAAAATGAGCAAGTCCTACGAAAATTCCATTTATATCAGCGATCGGGGAAAGATCCTGAAGGACAAGGTAGCCGCCATGTTCACGGACCCGCAACGCATGCGAAGAAAGGATCCGGGAAGACCGGAAATCTGTAATGTCTATACCTTTCATCAGATCTATTCTCCGGGGGAGGATGTGGATCGTATCCGTGTTGAATGCAGCAGGGCCGGTATCGGCTGCACGGATTGCAAACGGCAATTGTCCGCCCGTATTGCAGAGGCCATGAGTCCGGTGCATGACCGCCGGGATTACTATCTCCATCATCCGGACGAGGTCCGCGCCATTATCGAGAACGGAAACGCCCGGGCTGCCCGGATCGCCCGGCTGACAATGGAAGAGGTCCGGGAAGCTGTTAGAGTTTAATATGGCTTATGAGATCAAGCTCGACATCTTTGAAGGTCCGCTGGACCTGTTATTGTATCTCATTAAAAAAAACGAGATCGATATTTACGACATCCCCATTGCACTGATTACCCGGCAATATCTTGAATATATCGAAATGCTGCGCTCCCTCAATCTCGATCTTGCCGGAGAATTTCTGGTGCTTGCAGCGACCTTGCTTCACATCAAATCCAGACTGCTTCTACCGGTGGAAGAAGATCCGTCAACACAGGACGAAGAAGATCCCCGGGCCGAACTGGTCAGACAGCTTCTGGATTATCAAGCCTTCAAGGAGGCGGCGCTGGAGCTGGACAGGCGGCCGGTTCTGGAAAGGGATGTTTTTACCCGGCTATGCCCTGTGGCAGAGCCGAACGATCCGGAAGACCCTGAGGTCTTTGTGGAAATGGATGTTTTTGATCTGGTCAGGGCCTTTCAGCAGATTTTTACCCGGCTGGACAAGGCCGACATGATTGAAATTGAGGCAGAAGAGATGTCCCTGGCCGACCGCATCAATGAAATCATGGACCGGCTCATGGAACGCAAGCACCTGACCTTTACCGAACTGATCGGAGCAAGAACAGACCGGCGCTGGATTCTTTACACCTTTCTGGCATTGCTGGAACTCATGAAACTCAGAATGATCAAGGCATATCAGAGTGAATCCTACGGGGCGATCCGATTGTTTCTGGCCGTGGAGTAATCTATGGAGCAAAAAAAGGCAATCATTGAGGCCCTGGTGTTTGCATCAGAGGCGCCGTTGTCAGTCGAACGGATTGCAGATATCCTGACAGGGGAAGAAAAGGCTCTCATCAGCCAGGCGCTTCAGGAGCTGGTCGGAGACTATGAAGAAAGAAAAGGCGGGATTTATCTTCAGGCCGTTGCCGGCGGATACCAGTTCCGGACCAGTCCAGACCTCAGCACCTGGGTAAAAAAATTAAGAGCCGCAAAGCCGGTGGGAGTAAGCCCGGCCGCCCTGGAGACCCTTGCAATCATTGCCTACCGTCAACCGGTTGTCAAGGCGGATATTGACCGTTTCCGCGGGGTGGACGCCGCGGGCGCACTGAGGGGTCTGCTGGATAAGAAGCTTGTAAGAATCGTGGGGCGCAAGGATGTTCCCGGCAAGCCGATTCTTTATGGGACGACCCGTAAATTTCTTGAGGTTTTCAATCTGCAGGATTTGTCGGCCCTGCCGACCCTCCGGGAGCTGAAAGAATTGCAGGAATGAAGGAGCGCATCCAGAAAATCATGGCGCAGGCAGGGATTGCGTCCAGGCGCGCCGCAGAGAAAATGATCCTTGAAGGCAGGGTCACGATCAACGATGTGCGGATTGCCGAATTGGGCGCCAAGGCTGATCCCGGACAGGACGACATCCGCGTTGATGGCCGACTTATCACAGTTGCAATCGAAAAGATCTACCTGTTGCTGAACAAACCGCGCGGATATGTTACAACCCTCAATGACCCCGAAAACAGACCGACCGTGGCCCACTTGCTGACCGGCATCCAGGAGCGTGTTTTTCCCGTGGGGAGGCTGGATTATGATACGGAGGGCCTGTTGCTGATGACCAACGACGGCGAATTTGCCCAGAGGCTCCAGCATCCGCGGTATCAGGTGACCAAGACTTACCGGGTCAAGGTGGAAGGCCATCTGTCAAACAGGGAAATGCGGGCGCTTTCCGACGGTGTCCTCCTGAATGACGGTATTTTCAAGCCCTTACAGGCGACGCTGGAAAAGAAAAGCGCCAAAAGCTGCTGGGTCACGCTGACCCTTTCCGAAGGCAGAAACCGGGTGATCCGACGCGCCTTTGCGGCGATTGGCCATCCCGTGATCCGGCTGATCCGGATGGCCTTATCTGATATTTTGCTGGGGGACTTGAAGCCTGGCGTTTTCCGGTATCTGACACGGAAAGAGATTTCCCGGTTAATTATTGCTTCAAAACCGGCGGATTTTTAGAAAATTTGTCTTGACATTCATCTGAAAATAAATAATAGTCGCCAAAACTAAAAACATATTATCATGTTAATGAAACAGGCCCGTCTAATTGAGATGAGAGCGGGTTTTTTTCAGATCAGGCATTATAAGGAGGAATTATGAATAAATCCGGGCTGATTGAGGCGTTGAGCAAAAAGGAAGGCTTGACGGAGAAAAAGGCGATTGATGTTGTGAGTCTGATTTTTAAGGGGTTCACGGATGAACTGAAAAAAACAGGCAGGATTGAGATCAGGGGCCTGGGGAGCTTTGTTGTGAGGGATTATCAGGCTTATACGGGCCGAAACCCGAAGACCGGTAAAAACATCAAGGTGGCGTCCAAAAAATTGCCCTTCTTCAAAGTGGGCAAGGAATTGAAGGAACGGGTAGACGGTAAGAAGTAGTCCATCCCATCAGCGCCGGTAAGCCTCAAGAACAGTTTGGAATTATTACGGAATCGTAACATCGGGGGGGTCTATGACGATCCCCCCTTTTTTTATGGACCATCAGGCAGACAGAATCCCCTTCATCAACATTCTTCTTTTTTTGTTGACGCTTCTGACGACTCTGTTTGCCGGAACCCTTCAGCAGGGCATTAATCCTCTGGAATATCCCGGATCCCCCTGGACGATACGAGAAAGGTGATTGGCTGGGTCACGCTTGCGATCTTTGTCATGACCTTCACACCCACCCCGTTTTGATCAGTTCATGATCCCTTCCTCCCGGAAACTGAAGAACCGGTTCTCGCCGATAATAATGTGATCATGCACCAGGATATCCAGTATCCTGGCCGTCTCCTGAATGGTCCGGGTCAGCCGGATGTCCGCGTCAGAGGGGCGGATACTGCCGGAGGGGTGGTTGTGGAGCAGGATGATCGCCGAAGCCTTCCGCTTCAGGGCGTTTTCGAGGACTTTCCGGGGATAGACCACGGCCTGATTAACGATGCCTTCCTGAATGGTTTCAACGTCAATGATCCGGTTCTGGGCGTCGAGGAAAATCACCCGGAACTGTTCATCCTTGAGACCGCCCATGGCGGCCTTGCAGTAGTTTACCAGCTCGCTCGTGCACGTGATCTGGGGCTTCTCCATGGCCTGCTGCTTGAGATACAGCGCGCAAAGGTCTTTGAGAAGCTTGAGCGCAACGGCTGAAGAGGGACCGATGCCCCGGACCTTTTCAATATCCGCCATGTCCGCGTCAATGACGCCCTTGATGCTGCCGAATGTTTTCAAGAGCGACTTGGCCAATGGTTTGACGTCTCCGCGCGAGATGGCATAGCAGAGCAGCAGTTCCAAAGCCTCATAATCATGAAACGCATCGATGCCGGAGGCGCGATATTTTTTTCTCAGGCGCTCCCGGTGCCCTTTATTGTCACGGGGATGGTCAGCCATCCTGTTCCTCATAGGTTGGAACGCCGGCCGGCGTTCGGCGACGTCCACGCGAAAGATACTACGCCAGGCGCTCGTTGACAAAATCCCAGTTGATCAGCTTGTCGATCACCGCAGTTAGATAATCCGGGCGGCGGTTTTGATAATCGAGATAATAGGCGTGTTCCCAGACGTCAAGGGTCAACAGGGGGGTCAACCCGTGTGCGATGGGGGTGTCGGCATTGGCCGTTTTGACGATTTTCAGTTGTCCGCTGTCTGATACAAGCCATGCCCAGCCGCTGCCGAATTGGGTTATCCCCGCTGTTTTGAGCTCCTCCGCGAACTTGTCATAGCTGCCCCAGGCCGCGGCAATCTTCGCGGCAATCGCCCCGGTGGGGGCGCCTCCGCCGCCCGGCTTCAGGCACTGCCAGTAAAACGAGTGATTCCAGATCTGTGCGGTATTGTTGAAGATGCCGACTTTGGCCGCGTCGCCGGACGTCTTTTGAATGATGGCCTCCAGGCTCTCCTTTTCGAACGGCGTTCCGGCGATCAGCTTGTTTGCATTGTCAACATAGGCCCGATGGTGCTTTCCATAGTGAAATTCGAGTGTATTGGCGCTGATGACAGGCGCCAGAGCATCCTTTGCGTAGGGCAGCTCAGGTAATTGAATAGCCATAATACCTCCTT
>JAUSOK010000072.1 GCA_030656035.1 Syntrophales bacterium | reverse complement strand
TTACCCATACATTTTAGCGAGGAGCCGTTCCGTCTTCTTCGGTTTCTCTTTTGAAAGCAGTTCTATTTCTGATTCAATTCCACGACCAATTCCAGAACCTGGGTGTTTCTGTTTGTATTTCTGAATGCCCTGGAGCTTCTGCAGGCGAGAGTTTTTTCCTTGGCGAATATATAGGTCTATTCCGTCATTTGCCAGTTGTATTGCACAAAGTTTGTAAACGGTCTCGATTAGAGCTCTGCAAGTGATCTTTGCGGCAGGAACACATCCCTTTCGCAGAAGAATTATGCATGACTGAAAGAGTTCTAAGGACTTGGCCGCTATGGCATTAATGGCCAGGTTTTTAGGTGATGTGCGGTCAAGTTCCGACTCTTTCAGAAGGCCAATGAACAGCCTGCTTAGTTGCTCGGATACGTCAAACAAATCGGTATATGCCCCAATAATCTGTTTCTCAGACTTCTCGACTTCAGATGATAGGAAACCCAACTCCGAGATCATAGTCTCCTCCCATGGCTAACGGAAAGGGTAAGCGGCGGCAGTCTTTTTCGCCGTCCGCTTGACCCGTTTGTTAGGTGGTTTTATTAACTTTTTAACCAATAAGGAGGATTTCGACAATGGACAGAGTCTTAAAATCAGAAGTTAATGCTTTAATCACAGACCGTATCCTTGCCTACCATTCTCAGTTAATTGAGACCGGGCAAATTCAAGATGTTGAGTTAAAGGGGCCGAGTGCTATCCCCCCCTTTCTCATTGCACCCAGTCGGAGCATACGCGCTCGGATGACCCTTTAGAAGGTCTTGCTCCTCTGCAAGGCGATCCACACTTCAGTCGAGGTTGTGTGAACATGAACATGAGTAGCACCTTTGCCTATGGCGCATTTGTAATGTACTTGATCGTTTACCCGGTCGTTAAGGTCGCCTTGCCCGATATAAATAGGCGCCCATACATCATTGACAATTTTGGTAAAAATATAATTACCATTTTGTCCAGCGTCACAAGAATACGGGAGTTTTTTAGACCAATATCCGTATTTTTTACCCGATGCGCCATTCCAATAAATTTCTGGTGTTGCCATGTTTAATTCTCCTTCCTTGATGGTTTTTAATATGCCGTTTATCTTACGGCCTAACGGCGAGTTGAGCGGTTCGACGGCAGGCTGCCGAGCTTGCTCGGCGTGGCTGCTGGCGAATGCGCTCGAACGATTTGTTCGACCGTGCGAATCAGCGCGGTCGGATTAATCGGGCGAGTGCGAAAGCGCAGAGGGGCCGCGTCGAGGAATTTGCTTGATTTTGTGCAGGCAAGGGAGTAGAAAAGGGCCGACAAGTGACGGGGGTGCCGATCAGGCTGAGAGAATACCCTTTGAACCTGACCTGGGTAATGCCAGCGTAGGGAGTGGCGTCTGATTCAGATTTGTTTTGAGTGAGACTTGGGAAGGGGCCATGTTCCGATGCAATGGGGCGGGCCCCTTTTTGCGTGGGTGTTTGCGGTTGTTCTGACTTCTCGTGCCCTTGATTTTCGGGCTGAGGCTTTGCATTAGCGCGGGCGTTGTCCATTTTTCAAAGGTCTCAGATGTGTGCGCTCTGCCTGTCAGAAAGC
>JAUSOK010000112.1 GCA_030656035.1 Syntrophales bacterium | reverse complement strand
CACCGAATTGATGATAGATGGGGCGTGCGCTTACTCCAAACCCCCCATCGCTCAACTGATACGGCGGATTGCCGATGATCACATCGAATTTCATATTGAAAATCTCCTCTGGTTTGTCGGTATGAATGAAGGCATAGGCATGGCTTTCCAGTTCGCCGCCGCGCTCGTAATTTTCCTCGTTGGCTCCGCAGTACACGCAACGGCCATTCGCCCAGGTGTGTTCCACGCGCCCGAAGCGGATATTGCCGTCAGGGTTGTCGAAGGACTCGCAAACGGAATACTTCCCGTTGGCCGTCTTGGAGCAGTACACGGACCGGCGCGAAAGCAGGGCGGTCAACTCCGTGATGGCGAGCCCGTAGAGCTGGTTCTTGAAGATGTGGTTCATCCGCTTCTGGCGGTCGGGGATTTGCTTCTCCAACCCTTTGTCGAGGCGTTTGGCAATCTCGCGCAGGAAAACGCCCGACTTGCAGCCGGGATCGAGAAACGTAGCCTTCTTGTCGCTCCAGAGTTCCGGCGGCAACAGATCAAGAATCCGGTTCACCAGTTGCGGCGGGCTGAAGACCTCGTCGCTGCTCAGATTGGCCAGACAGGTCAGCACGTCGGGGTTGTAATTATGGCTGTTCAGCATCGGCAACCTCCAGAAAGTGCGTTAGCGGATACTCTTTCAGGGGAGTAGGAATAAAGACATCATCCCCGAGGTCGGAAAAGAGCGGCATTTCTTTCATCGCCGCATGATCGAGCAATCCATGAAATGTAAAATCACGCCGCTTGAGCATGCTGCCATTGACCGGCGACCACTCGGAAAACACGATCGGTTGCGGATTGTCGCCCACCATCTTCAGTGTAAGGGCGTCACCCCGGATGATGTTGCGCTCAAGAATATATTTAACGGCATTCCGGCATTCGTTCTTTGCAGTATCCTTGAAAATGCCGGTGTATTTATGAGCGAAGATGTCAAAAAGCCGCTTGCGGCACTCCAGAATATTATCCTCCAGAATATCAATGCCGTAGATGGAGGACACGGCGAGAACCGCGTTCCGTTCATACTCCAGTTGACTCTTGCCGTACCGGGCTTCAACGACGCGCAGTTTTCGCTCCAGTATTTCCGTCAGAAAATTCCCCGTCCCGCAGGCAGGTTCAAGGAACCGGGATTCGATCCGTTCCGTTTCCTGTTTCACCAGATCAAGCATGGCGTTGACCTCCCGCTTGCCGGTCAAAACCTCGCCATGATCGGTGACTCTCTGTTTTGAGACCACCTGTTTTTCCATCAATTCCGCATCCATATTTTCATCCGGCTAACGACCAAACTCAGCGGCGGCGTAGCCGTCCGCTGGAGTGATTTGTGTACGCCCGGCACGGGCGTGAACTTATGGGGTGAAAGTCCCCTGTATCTGAATCCTGTCAATGTCAAGTAAATTGACACAAGTACTATCCGAAGGCAAGGGCGGAACCGCGAGGGACCGTCCAAAGGAAGCCGGAGTGCAAAGCTATGAGCCGACGAACACAGAGAAGGGAAGAACCTCTATGAGCTCCCATGACATAATGAATCCGTATGGAGGAGTGCACGTGGGGCGCATCGTGGAATCGTTCGACCCAATCCACTACCCGGCTATGGCCCGGTGATCTCTGTGAACCGCCCGGTGCGGACCCGCATGCCGGGTGGTGTGGGGGGCTGGGGGAGAAAAACCCCCGGCTACCCGATTCGACGCCTTATTAATGCCGGGATCGCTCTATTAAAACCCTTCATTCTTGATCCGATCGGTGATGTCTGTAACAAAACTCCCTGTTCCGACGACCTTTCCGCTCGCGTCTTTTATCAACCAACCCGTCAAAGAAATGGGCACTGCATGCCCATCTTTTTTCAGGTACTTCTTCTCAAAAGTCACATAAGGAACCGTGTTGGCAACCGTAACAAACGCGGCTTCCGGCTGATGCCATTTCTTCGGCGTGAGTTGCTGGTACGTCAACCGTCTCAATTCGTCCAGAGTATAGCCCGTCATCTGCTGATATCTCGAGTTCGCTTCAAGAACGTTTCCCTCGGCATCCGTGAGGACAACTGCAAAGGGGATCTCTTCGGACAAAAGCACGTAACGTTCCTTCAATTCCGGAGAGGTGGATGGACGAAGGAGTTCGGTTTGAATGGCCATAACCTGCTTCATCATGTTACCGCGTATTGATGGGTCGATACCCTGAGCTTTACTCCACTGAACGCTCGTACAACCAGCCATTGCCAGCAACAGGATGCTGACTGCTATTGAATATGCTCGCATCATTTTACATCTCCTCTCCTGTCGGACAATAAATATACGAAAAGACTTGAGTCACCTGAATTTCGGATTACAGTGACGAACATTCAAAGAAAAATCAAGCATTATCATTAAAGAAATTCTTCTTGACCTGCATGATTTATTAGTAATATCAGGATAGCTGGGACAGAAGAAGGAAGGAATATAGAAAATGATCAAGAAAGAAAATACCGGCGCCCTGACCATCGAAATCAATCCGGAATTTCAGAAGGCTCTGGACTTGATGGAGGATTCCAGCAGGCATGTCTTCATTACCGGGCGGGCCGGCACGGGGAAATCGACACTGCTGAACTATTTCCAGAAACAGGCAGGGAAGAAGATCGTCGTTCTGGCGCCGACGGGGGTGGCGGCCATCAATGTGGGCGGGCAGACGATCCATTCTTTTTTTAGATTTAAGCCCGACGTCATCCCCTCGGCCATAAAGCGCCGGAGCGGGGATGAGAAAAAGAATATCTACAAGAAGTTGAAAACGATTCTCATCGATGAGGTCTCCATGGTGCGGGCGGATCTCCTCGACTGTGTGGATAAATTCCTGCGCCTGAATGGCCCGGACGAGAAGCTGCCCTTCGGCGGCGTGCAGATGATCTTCATCGGAGATCTCTACCAGTTGCCGCCGGTCGTCAGCAGCCACGCCCGGGAGATTTTCCGGACCCATTACGCCACCCCCTACTTTTTCAGCGCCAAGGTTTTCGACGGCCTGGACATCGCTTTCGTGGAGCTGGAGAAAATCTACCGCCAGCAGGACGGCGAGTTCATCCGCCTGCTCAATACCATCCGCAACCGCACCGTCACGGACGACGATCTTGCCCTGTTCAATCAGCGCCACGATCCGAATTTTACCGCGCCGCCCGGGGATTTTTACATCCATCTGACCAGCACGAACGCCCTGGCGGATGCCATCAACGAGGAACAGCTCGCCGGGCTGCCCGGCCGATCCCGGAAATTCACGGGGCTCATCGAAGGGGAATTCGGCCGGGAATACCTGCCGACGGCCCTGGAACTGAAGCTCAGGAAGGACGCCCAGATCATGCTGCTCAACAACGACAGCTATGGCAGATGGGTCAACGGGACCATCGGCCGGGTGACGGGCTTCAAAAGGGATAAGGAGGGAGAGACGCTGATCCAGGCGAAACTGGACAACGGCGAAAAGGTGGAAATCGCCCCGAACACCTGGGAGATTTACCGTTTTTTCCTGAAGGAGGGCGAACTGGCCTCGGAGGCGGTCGGCGGCTTCACCCAATACCCGGTGCGCCTGGCCTTCGCCGTCACGATCCACAAGAGCCAGGGCAAGACCTTCGAGAAGGCGATCATCGATGTGGGCCGGGGCACCTTCGCCCACGGGCAGATGTATGTGGCCCTTTCACGCTGCGTGTCACTGGATGGTATCGTGCTGAGGCAGCCGCTCAAAAAAAGCCATATCCTGATGGACTGGCAGGTCGTGAAGTTTCTGACGCGATTTCAGTATGCCCAGGCGGAACGGCAACTGCCGAAAGAGGGCAAGATGCAGCGTCTTGCGGAGGCCATCAAGGATAAACAAAACCTGGAAATCATCTACCTGAAGGCGAAGGATGAAAAATCCCGGCGGACCATCCGGCCGCTTTTGATGGGAGACATGGAATACAAAGGCCATCCCTTCACGGGGCTCACGGCCTTCTGCCTGACGCGCCGGGAAAAGCGCGTCTTCAATGTGGACCGGATTCTGGAAATCCGTGAATCCCATTCATAAGATTCATTATCGAAGCGGCAACGCCGGCTGAGGCTTGGAGGACTATTTATAGGCTGAGAAGTTCACGCCGCGCTTCTTGCCGCGCTCATCGAACCAGTCGTCCTCGGTGAAAGGAGGCGGCGTTAATGCATCCTGTTCTTTATGCACCAGCCGGATCGCTTCCGCCGGACAGTAGCCGATGCAGAGACCGCAGCCGATGCATCTATCGGGAATAACGCGATAAGTATCTTCAAGTTCCTCAATGGCGCCGACCTGACAGCGCTCATTTGCGCAGACCCCGCAACCGACGCAGCTTTCCGCATCAATCTCTGCGTAATAATGGGAGTTGAGCACCATTGCCGCCGGTATGCCGAACTCATTGATCGACCGCAGGACGCCGCAGCAGCATTTGCAGCAATTGCAGATGTAAAACTGCCCGACCTGGACATTGCCCGTGAGGTGCACAAGACCGGCTTCCTCGGCCTGATTCAGCACCGCGTACGCGTCCTCCTTTGAAATGACGCGCCCCAGAGGCGACTTATCGAAAATTCCGGGGACCGGTGCGATGGCCAGACAAACGTGCACCGGCCGGTCGCAGGGCTTGTCCAGCAGCCCCCGCTCTTTCTTGCAGATGCACTCATTGACGAGAAAAGATTGACCATTATCGATGATGGTGGAAACCTTTTCGTAGGGGAGCGCCTCCTGATGCAGGGGGATGGTTTCTTCAACGGCGAGGGTCTGCATGATCGGGGGCTGATTCGTGAAAAATTGTTTGCCGAAAGCCGGCCAGTACTCCTCGACCAATTCGGCAAAGGCCTTGTCCATGCGGCCAAGCTGAAACTCATAGATGCCGAAAACCCATGGCAGCATCTTGTAATAACGCGCACCGCCCAGCTTGAGCGGAAAGAGCTGGCCTGCTTTGGCCATTGCAATGAGCCTCTCTTCCAGATCATTCAAAGGGCGGCCGGTCCGATCGGCGATTTCTGCGGCGGTTTCAAAGGTCAGCCTCAGGTCGCAAAAAAGGTCTGCCTGCTCTTCGTTAAAAATAATCTTGAGCAGTTTGATCTCCACGCCGCTTTCGGTCGCAGGAAACCCGTTCGGAAGCGTATCGAGCACTTTGGCCAGTTTATAAAAAACGTCGTCATTCATCATCAGTCCTATAGACAATTATCAGAAGCCTGAGTCAACCTTGATCCATATACAAGAATCAAGAACCATTCATCATTTCCCTGATTTCCTCTTTCAGGGCCATCTTGTTTACCTTGCCGCTGGCCAAAAGCGGGAGCATGGGGCGGATAAAGAATTTTTTCGGTATCTTGAAGTTCGCCAGGCCGGATTTGCACAGGTCGCGCAATTCCTCTTCCGTCACGCTCTGCCCCGGCATCGGCATGACAAAGGCCCATCCGACTTCCTGGTAAATGTCGTCCGGAACCCCGATGACGGCGGCGAACAGAACAGCGGCGTGTGTCTCGATCATCTCTTCCACTTCACGGGGATACACGTTCTCCCCGCCGGTTTTGAACATCTCGGAGAGCCGTCCCGTAATATAAAGATAGCCGCTTTTGTCCCGAAATGCCAAGTCTGTCGTGTAATACCAGCCGTCCTGATCGATGACCTTTGCCGTTTCCTCCGGTTTGTTATAGTACCCCTTCATCAGGAACGGGCCGCGCACGGCAATCTCGCCGATTTCCCCATCGGGGAGCTCCCGGCGCTCGCGATCAACAATCTTCAGTTCGAAGGGATCAACGATTTTCCCCACCGTCTTCAGGAGCGTCTCGGCATTATCTTCTTTGTCGGTATAGGTAATGAAGCCGCAGACTTCCGTGCTGCCGTAGCCGGTGAGGAGCATGGCCCCGATTTTCTGGCAGATGGGCATAAGCAGATCAATCATGATTTTCGGCGCCGCCGCACCCGCCCAGACGAAGGCCTTGACGCTGCTGAAATCGCAGGTCCAGAACTCCGGCTGCTTGAATTCCAGCAGGAACATGACCGGCACCTGCCCGATGTGGGTTATCTTTTCCTTCTGGATGATCCCGAGTGTTTCGGCGGGATCGAACTTGTCCATGCAGACAATGCAGCCGCCCGACATGATGGCCCCGAACCCGATCTCGACGTCTGCGGCCACGTGATTTATGGGGAAATGCAGGAGCCCCCGCGAGTTTTCATCAAAATAAAACTTTTCGATTTCCACCTTGATGTTCGCCACGATGCTGCGATGGGTATGGACGACCCCCTTGGGCTTTCCCGTTGATCCGGATGTGTACATCAGGAGCGCCTCATCGTCCTCTTTTATTTCTGAGGCCCTTTTCTGCAGAGCGTCCTCGAAGTTCGCCCTCGGTTTTCCGGTATAAGCCGCGAAGCTTTCAGTTCCATCGAAAGGGTCGCCGATGACGAGGACCTTTTTCAAAAAGGAAAATTCCTGCATGAGCGCAGTGACTGTCCCGGCCAGTTCGTTTCCCATGTACTCCCGCAAGGTGATGAGCAGTTTGGGACGGCAGTCGCTGAGCTGGTAGCGGAACTCCTCAAGCGTAAATTTCGGCGACAGGCCGAGCCAGATGGCCCCGACCTTTCCCGCGGCCATGTATGTCGTGAGAAATTCGTTGCGGGCCATGGAAAGGAGCGCGACGCAGTCTCCCTTTTCAATCCCGGCTTCGAGGTAGGCCATGGCAACGGCATCCATCTGCTGTTTGAATTCCTGCCAGGTCAATTTCTCTTCCCCGAAGACCAGGGCGTCGGCATCCGGTCTCGCGGAGGCCCATTTTTCCACATAGTGCCACGTCTGATCCAGTTTTTTCCAGGTCATTGTACCCTCCTTTAGCCTTTCAGTCGGATGTGGCCATCACGGATGGCTCGTTTTTCTTCGGCATTGATGACCGTGAAGAAGAGATCCGTTGCGCCGGATCCCTCGTTTTTACCGGTGAGGCGGACCGTAATTGCGGAGCCGGGAAGCACCATTCCGGTAAACCGGCAGCAGACCGAAACAAGCCGGCGCGAATCCCCGTCCGCTTCCCTGTTCAGAATGTTATGCACGGCAAGGGCGAGCGTCGCTGTCCCCTGATGGATAATGCCCGGCAGACCAACCTGGCGCGCGAATTTCACCGAGGTATGGATGGGAAAATGGATGTTTGTACACCCGTCGTAGATGAAAGGCGCCAGGGGATCAATGGGGATGACGGATTCCCACAACTCCACGGACGTCTCCGGTTGGCTGGGGACGGCGGGGATCTGTTCGATTCCTTTTCCGCCGTCCGCGCACTGGACCCCTCTCATCATGGCGCCGATATGCTCTGTAAACAGAAGATTTCCGCCGGCGTCCGTCGCGTCAAACCGGATGACGACATGGGTTCCTGCCCGGTGCGGGAGGATCGCGGCGATGGATCCCCTGATTGTTATGTTGCTGCCGGGCGCCACCGAACGGTGGATGCTCAGGTGCTCGGTGTAATGGACCTGTGTAAAGAGGATTTCTCTTGGAAATCCTTCTGCTTCAATATAGTCTGCGATATTTTCAATAATCGGCCAGGTCATGGCCACGGGAAAAAGCGGCGGCGCGATAATCCCTTCCGGCCGCTCATCGTTGAAGTAAAGAGGGTTGGGATCGCCGATGGCTGCGGCATAGTTCATGATCCAGCGGGCGCTTATCCGGCAGACGTATTCTTTCAGGGCGGCGCCGACGAAATCAGAGGTCAATTCCACAGAGTTGTTCCTTTCTTACATCCGTGAGCATATAGGAAAAACGGCAGCGCGTGTCAATAAGATTATAGTCATAAAATGTGGCATGGGGAACAGGGCGCAGATGATCGTTGACGTTCGCTTTTCTTCTGTTGTCGCGTCAAGAAAAAATCTGCACAAAAATCTTGACAGTTTCCGGGAACGAAGATAAGAAAATCACTATTATAAATTCGAAGAATCAGCGGAGTTCAAATGGAGATAGCAGCGAAAATATTGGAAGGTGATGTTCAAGCCGCAGCCGTGCTCATGCGGGGCATCGAAGACGAACGGCCGGACGCGCTTGTGGAGCTGGGTATGGTTTATCCCCATACCGGAAGGGCATACGTGATCGGACTGACGGGACCTCCAGGCGTCGGTAAAAGCACATTGATTGACAGTTTGATCGGCGCCTTCAGAAAGAAAGATATGACCGTCGGCGTCGTCGCCGTCGACCCGACAAGCCCGTTTACCGGTGGAGCCGTTCTGGGCGATCGCGTCAGGATGCAGGAACATACCATGGACCGGGGCGTCTTCATTCGCAGCATGGCCACAAGAGGCTGGAGAGGCGGCTTGTCAAAAGCGACCATCAGCATGATCCATATCATGGATGCCATGGGCAAGGACGTCATCCTCGTGGAAACCGTCGGCACAGGACAATCGGAGGTGGAGATTACCAAGGTTTCCGATACATCCGTCCTGGTTCTGTCCCCGGACTCGGGGGATCAGGTGCAGGTTATCAAGGCCGGCATCCTCGAAGCGGCCGACGTTTTTGTCGTGAACAAGGCGGATAAAGGTGGCGCGGAGTACGTGATTTCAAGGGTGGAGTTCATGCTGGGGATGAGGACGTTCCATCCGAACGACTGGAAGCCGTGCATCGTCTTGACCGAGGCCATTTCAAAGAAGGGCGCCGAAGAACTGGCAGACACATTGCTCAAACATAAAGAATACCTGGATGTCAGCGGCGAGCTTGAAAAACGCCGGAAGATCCGGGCAAGGGAAGAGCTCTTGAAGAATGTGGAGAGCTTTGTCCGGGACTACTGTTATCAGGGGTTTGTTACAGAGGGCCATCTTGAAGAACTGGTGGACAGCATCGCGCAGAGAAAGATGGACCCCCACACGGCCGCCATGAAAATCATTGACTGGCTGGGCGTGCATTTCAAGCAGATTGCCACGCACTGACCAAGGGTCAGTGAAGCAACAATAGTCTAACATAAAAATAAATAATAAGGAGGAATGTGGCATCACAAAAAAGACGGTAAGTGGAATTTAACATTAACGGAAGTATTTGAAAGGAGGGCGGAAATGGATAGTGGAAAAACAACCAAGGAAATTCTGAAGGCAAAACTGGCGGAAGGGGAACACACCCCGCTGTACAATCCTGCAGCAGTGGCAAAGATGAAGGAGAACTTCGCCGTATGGAAAGACACTGTGGTCCAGGAGAAAGACAGAAAGAACTGGTTTGTCACTCCCCAGACGATTTTGGGTTCCGAGATACCGCGGGGTCTTCTTTACACGCCGATCGACAATGAAAACCTCGATTATGCAAAGGACCTGGGATTTTCAGGTCAGGAACCCTTCACGCGGGGTTTGCATGCCAACATGTATCGGGGAAGAACCTGGACATTGCGTCAGTTGTCGGCCGCCGGTTCGCCGGAAGAGGTCAACAACAGACTCAAAATGCTGCTCGAGCGCGGCGCTACCGGAACGAACCTGGCGTTGGATCTTGCCACCGTTCAGATGTTCGACTCGGACGAGCGGGAGGCCCTGGGGCAGGTCGGAACCGTGGGCGTCCCGATTGACTGCGTTGAAGACATGGAGACCATCTACAAGGATATTCCCATCGACAAGATCAGCGCCTCCATCGTGACCCATTACCCGAGGAATACGTCGATCATCTTCCCGATGTATCTCGTCATGGCCGAGCGCAGAGGCATCTCCTGGGACAAACTGCCCGGCAGCGTGCAGAATGATTTCATCATGGAGAGCGTTGTCCGCAGCGCCTCGGAATATATCCCCCCCAGGGATGATTTCAGGGTTCAGTGCGACAATATCGAGTTCATCCGGAAGAATGTTCCGCGATGGAATTTCATAACGCTCAACGGTTACAACCTCAGGGAGTGGGGAGCTTCCGGCATTACCGAAATGGCCGTGGCTATCGCCAACGGTATCGAAATTCTTAAAGATATGGGTAAAAGAGGCTATGATCCCGATTGGGTAGGAGAAAGACTGGCATTCTTCTGGTCGCCGGCCAATGACTTCTTCGAAGAGGTTGCTCGTCTGCGGGCCGTCAGGCGCCTGTGGTACAGGATCATGAAATACAGGTTCAATTGTCAGAATCCGAGGTCCATGTGGAGCAAGTGTCACGTGCAGACGTCGGGCGTTTCCCTGATGCGGGAAGAGCCGATGGCCAATGTGACAAGGTCGGCTTATCATGCCATGGCGGCGGCCCTCGGCGGCGCGCAGTCCCTGCATGTGGACGGCTATGATGAAGCCTATTCCGTGCCATCGGATGTGGCCAACCTTCTGGCCTTGAGAACCCAGCAGATTATCGAAGCCGAGACGCAGATTACGCAGGTCGTTGATCCGCTTGCCGGTTCCTTCTATGTGGAGGCGCTGACCAACAAGGTCGAAGAACTGATCCTTGATGAAATCGATGAAATAGAGAAGCTGGGTGGTCTGGTGGATGTCGTGGACAGCGGCTGGCTGCATAACAAAGCTTCCAGGTTCATTCAACGCGAGCAGAAAATGATGGAGGACGGGACGATAAAAATCGTGGCACGCAACTACTTCAGAGATCCCAACCTCGAAATGCCCGAAATCTGGGTGAAGGAATTTGATCCTGTCCTCGCCAAGGCGATGGCGGACAAACTGGCCCGGGTCAGATCGAAGAGAAACAACGAGAAGGCGGACAATACGATCGATGCCCTTGTTGATGCCTGCAAGAAGGGGGGCAACGTAATGGCGGCCTGTGTCGAGTGCGCCAGGGCGGATGTGACGGTCGGAGAGATGCGCCGGGCCTTTGTTAAGGCTTTCGGTCTGTGGAAAACCCCCATCTTTGCTTAAAACATGGATTATGATGATCAAGGAGGTTAGAACGCTATGGCAAGTAATGGAAAAATAAAAGTGCTATTGGCCCAGTTTCCGTTGGAGACGCATTCGCGGGGGATTATTACCGTGGCCGGCATGCTCAGGGATGCCGGGATGGAGGTCATCTTGATGGGCAATGCCCTGCCGGAGCAGATCGTTGAGACGGCAGTCCAGGAATATGTGGACGTCATCGGAATCAGCACCTATTGCGGAGGGGAGCTCGCGCTCGGCACCGAATTGATGAAGGTCGCCGAGGAGAGGGGAATCAAGAAGCGGACATCGTTTCTGCTGGGCGGCATTTTCCCGCCCTTGTATATTCCCAAATTGAAGGCGATCGGGTTTGACGGCACATTCCTGTCGGCAACGAAGGAAGAAATCGTTTCATGCATCAAAGAAGCCGTCGCTGCCAAAAAATAAAGCGATAAAAAAAGGGGGGCTGCGGCAAAACCTTGCCGTAGCCCCCCTTTTTGCTACTATTCATTTGTTATTATTCTGGTTTCGCGAATATCCGGACTGAAGCCTCCCCATCGACAACCGTCTCGCCTTTCTGATTGACGCAGGTATTTTTCATGTTCACAATCCCCTTGTCCTTGCGCGTTGATGTGACCTCGGCGATGGCCGTGATGGTGTCCCCGATTCTCACCGGGTTCATGAATTTGAGCGTTTGGGACATGAAGATGACCAGGCCGGGGAGCTTGGCCATTGTCGCCGACAGGAATGCCTGGGCGAGCGCCCCATGTGCGATCCGGCCCTTGAAGAAGGTCTTCTTGGCATAATCGTCGTTCATGTGAACGGGATTGAAATCCCCGGAAACTTTTGCAAAAAGGTCAATATCCTCCGCCGTGATGACCCTTTCATAGGTCAGCTTGAAGCCGACATCCACCCCGTACTTATCCAGAATCGAATCTTGTTCTGCCATGTTCCTACCTCCTCCTGTATGTTTTAAGTTATTTTCGTGCTCCCCGGCTCCGGCAGGGAGACGCCCGCTTTTACACCATTTTCAGCCATCATGGCGGCGCCGATGGCATTGATGAACTGGGGTTGTTCAGGCACCAGCAGCTTGAACCCCAGTTTTTTCTCCACGCTTTCGACCAGCCCGACATTGAGCGCGCCGCCGCCGCTCATGGCGCAGTCCATCTCGAGGCCGACCCGCTCAACAAGTGTGGAAATTTTGCTGGCCAGGGCCTGATGGACACCGGCCAGAATATCCTCCCTGGAGGCGCCCTCAGATACCCTTGAAATGGCTTCCGATTCTCCAAAAACGGCGCACCCGGTCGTGAAGACCACCGGGTTGTCAGACCCGAGGGAAAGGGGTCCCGCGTCTTTCAGATCGATCTGGAGGACGTGGGAGATGATATCGAGAAAGCAACCGCTCCCGGTGGCGCACTTCTCATTGATGATAAAGTTGATGACATGTCCCGCCGCGTTGAGGCGGATCACCTGCGTGAACGTCCGCTGGACATCGATGATGGTCCGAACCGACGGGAAAATGCTCGTGATGCCCCTGGCGCAGCAGAGAATATCGGACGCTTGATGCCCGCTGAAAGCCACATTGCCTGCGCCGTGACCGGTGGCGATTGTGTCGGCGATATCCGACGCAGAAATGCCCGCTTTTGCCAGGCTTTCTTCTCTGAGCTTCTGTGCGACCGCCCTGTAGTCAACACCGGAAGGCAGCAGATGGTAAGCGACGGGCTTCCCGTCCCTGACGATCACGCTCTTGCTGGTTCCCGAACCGATATCCATACCCATAATCAGCGCCATAGTCAGTTACTTCACCTTAAAAAAAGTCGGTTCATCCAAACGAAGCTCCTTTTCATGGACAGGCTTCCCCTCTGCAAGGGCCTTGAGCGCCAGTTCCCTGCCTAAAAGGGCCGCACCGAGCGCCCCGGTCAGCAGCGGCTCTGCGGGAACGGAAACATTCAAGCCCAGGGTCTCCTGCAGTGCATTAACCACGCCGATATTTTTTGCCACGCCCCCGGTAAAGACGACATCGGGCTCTATCTTGAGTTTTTTGATCATCTTGACGACCCGGTTGGCGATGGCGTCATGCAGTCCGGCCACGATATCGGGAAGCGGTGTTCCCTCGGAGAGGCAGGCCATGATTTCCATCTGGGCAAAGACGGTGCAGACGCTGCTGATCGGAAGCTTTTGCGTGGCCTTGAGGGAAATCTCTCCCAGTTCGTCTATCCTGAGGCCGAGCGTGCCGACGAGAACATCTAAAAACCTTCCCGTTCCCGCGGCGCACCGGTCGTTCATGACGAAGTCAACGAGCTTGCCGTTTCTGATCTTGAGCCCCTTGGCGTCCTGCCCCCCGATATCGATGGCTGTGCGGACGGCTGGAAAGAGGCTCGCGATCCCCTTGGCGTGGCAGGTCAATTCCGTAATCTGACGGTCGGCAAAGGGAACATTGATTCTGCCGTAACCGGTTGCGACCACGTAGGATATTTCGCTGAACGCCAGATTGGCCCGTGCGAGTGCATCTGCCATGACCTTGTTGGCCAGACGACGGTGTTCGGGGCCTGTTGGACCTATCAGGGCCGAGAGCGTTTTTCCGTCTCCGTCTAAAATCACCACCTTGGTCATGGTGGAACCTAAATCAATGCCTGCAAGATAGATGAGGCTGTCCTCCCTCTTTTCCCTAACCGATCAATTCAAGAAACCCCTGAACCCTTGTCCGTAGCGGCGCCAAGGCCCCCTCGCTGTAATCATGCTCGATGTAGATGTTCGGCAAGCCGATATGATTGAGGTAGTCCTGGAGTCCGGGCGTGTCGTAACCATGAATGTCGCAATATCTGATCGACTGCAGGATCACGCCGTCGGCGTTCCATTCCTTGGCAAAGTCCTTCAGGTAGCCGAACCGGTATTCAAGATCCTTGATATAATCCTTCTTCGTGTCGCCATAGGCTGCTTCATGAAACGTGCGGGGACACTTGATATCCACGAGGTAGCGACGGGAAAGCCCGTCCAGGGGATTGTCCGTGGGCTCGACCATCGGGAAATAGGCCCGGCTGCCCACGCAGGTGTCATCCATGACGACATTCGCCCCGACGTTTTCGATCATCTCGACCAGGGCCGTATTGTCGATCACGGTGCCCCAGAGCAGTAACCGGTGCGGTTTCTTCTGCGGCCCGTCGGTGCGTTCCTTGACCTCGCTGATGACCTGTTGCAACAAATCGCTTCCTTCGGCAACGGGAATGCTCATGAGAGCCACCATGACCTCGATGATTTCCGTCCCTGAAATGAGCGGGGGGTCGGATTTTCTGAGGTCATAGAGCTCCCGCACCAGCACACGCTGCTTATTGCAGGTTGCAACGGCCTCCTGGAGCTTGCCTGCGGAAAGTTTCTTTCCCGTAAACGCCTCCAGGGTCTTTTGATAGTCCTCCAACTGTCCCTTGAACTGCTGCTGCGCCGGCGCGTGCACTGTATGCGGCGTATCGAGGAAATGGTAATAGGAAGGATCCATGTAAATGCGCCAGATATGGGCCGCCTTCTCGCCCACCTCGCAACTGTGACACATCACGACGCCATCGAAGAAGTCGTATCTGCCTTTCAAACCGAGATCGAGCGCGCTGCGGATGAAAGGACAAACGATGGTCGGCAGACAGGAATCTGCCTTGGTGATCGGTTCCCCCATGTCTCCCAGTATCCTGAAAGGGACAATGTCAAAAGCAGTAAAAATTTCCAGAACGGGGTACAGGCAGAAATATCCCATGACCTTCTTTCCCTCTGCCTTGAGTTCTTTCGCCCGTTGAGACCGGTCCTGATAGAGCTCCTTGGCCCGCACAAGCCCTTTCTTTTCTTTTACAGTCATCGGTAAATTCTCCTTATCGCTAATGTTGTCTGCCTGTTACCACTCAAACCCTTTCTCCTGCCGGACCTGCTTGTAATGATCCATCATCTCCTCGAGCACGACGGCCTTGCGCATCGTATCGGCGTAATCGAAAAGCTTGAGATCGACAATGTCCCCCTCTGCAACCAGGGATGGCACATGCAGCTTGTTCAACAGCCGGTCCTGGGCAAGGACCAGGTGATTGGTCGCCGTGCGACAGGTCAGCAGCGGATGAAACAGCCCCCCGTCACATTGATACGTTCTCGCCCATTCGAGGTACGGATAGGCAAAGTACCCCATGTATTCCTTCTCTTTGAGGGCATCCGGGAAATAACCGGTCAGCCACTGGTAGGTCTGTGTGGCGATACGCTCCAAGGGGTCGCTGATCTTGCTGTAATCAATCGGCTTGGGTGCGTGATAGGCCCAGCTCTCGACGACGAAATTCCAGCCTCTTTCCGCCAGGTCGTCAAATATTTTGAGGGCATGCCAGGGGGGCAGTTCACCAAAAACCATCCGGTATTTTTCATTCTCGACGGCGCCGATCTTGTTGGCGGCTCGGTCTTTGACCTCATCATACATGTCCCTGTACAACTTTAACGATACTTTTGTATCTCCCGCAGGATACAGGGACGCGTTCATGCAGCTCCAGAAGTCCCGGGAGTGCATGGGACAGGGCCTCACCTTGCGGAACTCATTGATCTCATACCAGATCCGGTTGATTTCGATGAGGTCGTCGGCAATTTCCTCCAGTTTGGCCCAGTCCATCTTTCGGCCCGTCAGGCGCTCCAGAAAGGAAACGAGTTCCTTTAATTCCTTGACCATAAACTGGATCGATTTTTCACGGACACCCGGCAGCTGACTTTCTTCCACACCGGGATGGGGCAGCTCGACGGCCCACACCGGGGCGTCCAGATACCGTCCCAGGGATTGAAACCATTTGATCCGGGCGTCGCACAGGGCGCCGGATGCCAGCAGCAGAATGGGCTTGGGCATGCCGCCCATGGGTGCGTCTGGCGGAATATGCCCCAGTTCGGTCATCTCCGCCGTATAGCCGATGCCGTTGCGGGCGTAACCGCACATATGGGTCGGAAAGCCCTCCGCATCAGCGCGGTCCAGATATTTCTGGGCCTTCCCCATAGCGGCGCAAACGGCGCCGAAATTTTCCGGATAGACGATCTCTATATCCATGGCCTTGAGGATCGGGTCGGCCTCCCACCAGTTGACCATGCTCCATGCCGTGGGTTTCCCCGCCTTGGTCGCTTCCACGCTGCGCTCATAGGCCTGATCGATGTTTGCCCGCAGGGGGTACATCGACTTCAGCCTGTTCATGGCTTTCTTTTTCTTCTTTTCTTCGCTCATACCATTTGTCTCCTCTAATTAGAAAGTAAGCAAATCGTGCGCATTTCACGAACCCCGCCGGTGAAACCGGGGCTGCGACCGGCGCCGCATCCTGACGATGTTTGGGTCAAATCAATCCCGGTCACGACGCCGGCCTGCATATGCGCATTAATCGGCAAAACTGAAGAGCGGCCTGACCCCTTCTCCGGCGGAGTACAGGTCTCCGGGAAACACCTTAAAGCCGAATTTGACCTTCCGTCCGATCAATTCCATGCCGACTTTGGCTGGGTCGATGTCGATCAGGTTGCCCATGATCCAGGGACCCTCTTCGAGTTCAACGAGCACGATGGTATAGGGGGCTTCGACCTCTCTGCCCAGCGGGGCCACGTAAGAGGTCGTGAAAGTTGCAATCTTTCCCTTGCCGCTCAATTCGGTAATATCGAGGTTGGTGCCGGTGCATTCCTGACAGGTCATCTTCGGCGGGCAGGTAACGGTCGCGCAATCCTTGCATTTCAACCCCAGTAGTTTGCCTTTTTTAAGCGCATCGTAATAAGCTTTGTGCGAGAGCTTGTATTCTATCTTAAATGCCATCTTATTTTCCTCCTTTGCATGATCAATCAGCTTTAAGAATCAGGTTAACAATGACGCCGTCTCCGCCTAACGTGTCCACGAGACCCACCTTGGCGCCCTCTACCTGCCTTCCCTCATCGACGAGGTCGCCTCTTAGCTGGCGGACAATGTCATAGACCTGGGACGCGCCGGTGGCGCCGATGGGGTGTCCCTTGGATTTCAATCCGCCGGAGATGTTGATCGGGATTTTTCCTCCGATTTTGGTCTCGCCTTTTTCCCAGAGCTCACCGGCTTTTCCGAAATCGGCAAAGCCGAGACTCTCCGCTGCGATCAGGCTCGCAATGCTGAAACAATCGTGCAGCTCGCAAACATCGATGTCTTTCGGCTCCAGACCGGCCATGTCATAGGCCTGTTTCACCGAAACCTCCCGTGCTCGCAATCGGGGCAGATACTTGTACTGCGCGCTCATCTTTCCTGACGAAGCCTGGCCGACGCCGGCAAAGTAAATCGGCTTGTCGGTCAGCTTCTTTGCCACGTCCTCCGAAGCTAAAACAAGCGCCGCCGCCCCGTCGGAAAAGGGACAGCAATCCAGCAACTGCAAGGGAGAAGAAACCGTAAAGCCCCGCAATACCTGTTCCACCGTGATTTCCTTTTGAAACTGCGCATGGGGATTTTTCATGCCGTAGAAATGGGACTGAACCGATACCAGCGCCAGTGTTTCCTTGAGTTTTTTTAACGGGATATTGTACTTGCTTGAATACAGATGTGCCAGCATGGCAAATATTCCGGGAAAGTTGATCCCGGAGGGATACTCATAGCGGCCGTCGCTGAACATGGCAAACGTCCGTGTTGCCAGGGACGTTCCCATGGCCGTCGCCTTTTCCGTACCCCCGGCCAGCACGATGTCGTAATGACCCGATGCGACCCACATGAACGCGTCTCTGATGGCCATGGTCGCCGAGGCGCAGGCGCCTTCGAACCGGCTGGCCGGAACATTGAAGCATCCGATGTCGTCGGCAAGATAGGATTGGATCATGCCCTGCCCTTCGGAAAAATCACCTAAAACATTGCCGCAATAAATGGCCTGAATATCTTTGGGCTTCAAGTTTGACTTGGTGATCGCGTCCATGGATGCTTCCGCAAGCATTTCGATCCCCGATTGCGGCGAGTTAAACATAAACTTTGTGTGGCCTCCGCCGATAATAGCGACTCTCCTCATGTTTTCCTCCTTCTGTCCATAATGAGTTGAAAAAAACAGATTACATGCCGAACACTGCCTGTGCTGCTTTATCCATTATGCGCAGACAGGCCTTCGGTCCCTTTCGGCTTTACCTCGGCGCCATGCGAATGGCCCCGTCGAGCCGAATAACCTCCCCATTGAGCATGGAATTTTCGATGATATGCTGGACCAGGCGCGCATACTCCGGCGGTCTTCCCAGGCGCGGCGGAAAAGGAACCATCTTGGCCAGGGCCACTTTCGCCTCCTCCGGCAAACCGGCCATCATGGGGGTGTCGAAGATGCCGGGGGCGATCGTCATGACCCGGATGCCGTAGCCGGCGCACTCCCTCGCGACGGGAAGGGTCAAGCCGACGACCCCTGCCTTGGATGATGCATAGGCGGGCTGGCCGATCTGGCCGTCAAAGGCGGCGACCGACGCCGTATTGACAATTACGCCCCTCTCGCCTTCTTCATTCGGGGTGTTCCCGTTCATCTTCTCAACGGCCAGCCTGATGACGTTGTAGGTGCCGATCAAATTAATGCCCACAACCCTCTTGTAGAAATCGAGCGTCATGGGGCCTTTCTTGCCGAGGACCTTGCCCGGATCTGCAACACCGGCGCAATTGACCACTACATTGATCCCGCCGAAAGCGTCGATGGTTTTGGCGATCGCGGCCTGCACGTCTTCTTCTTTCGTGACGTCTGCATTGGCAAAGACCACGTTAGCCCCCAATTCTTTTGCCAGCGCTTCCCCTCGGTCCACCTGAATGTCCAGAATAACCGCACGCGCCCCCTGGCTGACAAAATTGCGTACGGTTGCCTCTCCCAATCCAGATGCTCCCCCTGTAACAATTGCAATACAATCCTTTACGTTCATAACCCTCCTCCTTTGTGATTTTTCCGTTCTAATAGATGATGGAAACTTTTCACTCCCAATCTTATGGAAATGCACGGCGCGCATTTCCCGTTCATATCCTAATGAGAGAACTGGTTTGAAATTGAGGACGGATGAAATGCCCGGATCGATTCTAAAAAATGCCGGAGCCATTTCCTGTTTTTCAGTGCTTCAAAAAATTTTCTTGTCATACCTTGACCGGCGACAAAATGAACCACCAAACGGGAGAGGCTGGGGTGAAGAGGGCTCGGCTCTCCCACTTATTTCCTCCTGCTGGAGAAGGCGAATCTAAATTTTCTTATTTGGATTGATAAGGTGCTGCTTTTTGATGGCGGGAGTATAATCAGAACAGGCAGGTGTGTCAATGAAATAATGAAGAGACTGCCGCAAAATATGACATAGGTTGGCATGACAAAGGGTTCCCACAAGAATTCCTTGATTTTTTATATAAATCTGATACTTTTAACGGATTATGGGAGACTAATTCATCAAATTAGGAGGGAACGATGGAAAAGGGAGAGAGAATATCGCCAAGTGAATTGCTGATCCCTATGGGAGCGACCCCTGCCGACAACCGCGAGGGACTCAAAACGGCGCTGCCCTGGAAGAGCATGATGGCCGGCGCACAGGCCAAAGCGTTTTTCCAGTATCAGCAGACGTTGGCTTCCGTGAGCGAAAACTATAGCCTGTTCGGTCCGTTGGCCGTTATGGCCAGCCTGCAGAACACTTTTCTGACGGCCCTTGTCCTCGATCCGATGAAGGCTCACGCCCGGCTGTCGGTGCGCTCCGGAAGAGATCCGGATCTCTATCGGGACCAGAACGGATGGATCTACAAGAGTTATTCGCGTCTCATTTATTTTCTCTGCGATCACTTCATGCAGGACGGCCATTTTGATCGGGACAAGGCCTGTCGCGTCTCCACGACGCCGGAAGGACATGCGATACTCAAAGAATATATACAAGAGTTTGCCCAGATGGAAGCCGCTTATAATTCCATGGGATTGACGCGACTGATGGCCATGAAGGAACTTCTGAAGTGCCTGCTCGTGGTGATCACGGAAACGCCCCTCGACGGCAAGGATTTGCCCTTCATGAGAAAGAACAAGGACGGATCGGATGCCATGACCTTCGAGGAGTACCTGGCGGAAAACCGTTTACGCTTCGAGACTCTTCACCGGTACAATGCCTTCGACCTCAAGGAATATTCCGAAAGAGCCACACAGGGCAAGCTCGGATGTTCCCCCTATGAGATCGTCGCGGGATCGAAGATCGCCCATGTCAGTCTCCGTCATTATGTTCTGCCCAAGGGGATCAAGCCGAACGGCAAAGTGCTCTACATCGCCACCCCCCTGATCAACAAACCTGAATTGTTCGATCTGGCAGAGGGGAAGTCCGTGGTGGAAGGCATGCTCAAGGAGGGGTACGAGATTTATCTGGTCGATTTCGGCGTTCCGGGGCCCGATGATACGGACCGCGGCTTCGATTTCTATGCCAAGACGGTTCACGATCACAACCTGAAAATCATCAAGAAAAAGCATCCAAAAGCGGAGATCTATGCCATGGGGTACTGCATGGGGGGCACTCTTGTTACGGTTTATTTGGCGCGGCGGGCGGAAGAACGACTCGCCGGAGGCAAGAAAATGGACATCAAGAAGATCGCCTTGATGGCGGCGCCTGTCCGTTTCGATGATGAGGACAGCGGCCACGGCCCCATGCGGTCATTTATACGCCAGAATTACGACGCTTATCTCATGGACAAGCTTTTCGGAAGCGTCAATGTGCCGCCCCAGATGATCGAATTCGGCATGAACGAGATTCAGCCCGGTGTCCATTATACCGTCATGATGGGTTTTTACGGAAGAGCCATCTATCACAATGCGATCGAGGATGCAGCGCCTTTTCTTTACTGGCTGACACGTGGGACAAAATTTCCGGCAAGGGCTCACAGGGAGTGGATCCAGTTGTTTCTCACCAATCCCATCGTTGAGGGAAAATTCTGTCTTCCTTCCACCATCCCGAAGTTGGACGGCAAACCTGTCGATATGGACGCCCTGAGAAGGGGCGAAGTTCAGATTTTCGATTACCGGGGGTCCCGGGATCCCATCGCCCCTCCCGGCTCCTGCGTCGCCAGTCAGTTATGGGGCCAGACGCAGGACGGGAATATCCGGATGACCCGAGGGGGGCTGAACCGGACCATCGAGAAGAACATCGGCCATATCTTCGTCGTGAGCAAGCCGTTGCTGTCCGAATATCTCAAGGCGGTACACAGTTTTCTGAGCGATGAAGTATGCGAGGGTTTGGATTGAAAGGGAGCAGCGACCTTTATGTCGCAAGAGGGTGACATAAAGGTCGCTGCCAGCAAGTATCTGTATTTAATTATTATTTATCAATTTATTCTGTCAGCATCGCTTCCGGTCGTGCGTTCTGCATGACGCTTGTTTCGTTGCCCTGATAGTCAACCCGCTTGATCAATCTATAAACATCAATAAAAACATCTATTTACAAAACACGCAACAAAATCCGTTGTGGCATGACCATTGCTCTTCCTGATACAACAAGAGGAAGAAGCGTCCCCATGAAAGCCTATGCGACAAAGTTGATAGACCTGACGGAGAGCAGCGCCGAAAAAATTGCGAAGCAATGGGCAAAAGATGTGAAGACAAACGAAAAAACGAAATCCTATCACGGCGCCTCCGACGAAATGATTGTCCTTCAGGCCACAGAATTTTATCACCATTTCAGAGAGATGTTTGTTCACGATGCGCCTTACAAGCAGGCGGAAAAATATTTTGAGCATTACGCCCAGGAAAGATACCGGGAAGGAATTCCGCTGCACGAAGCCGTTTATGCGCTGATCCTGATGCGGCGGCATATCTGGCTGTATGCGGAGTTCCAGGCCATCTTCATCACGTCGGTCGAACACCGGCAGGCCGTGGAGAGCCTGAGCCGGACGATCCTGATGTTTGATTACGCCATGTATGTCATCACGCGGAAATATCGGGAATTGATGAAGCTGGAATGGTTTGAGCCGCCAAATAC
>JAUSOK010000111.1 GCA_030656035.1 Syntrophales bacterium | reverse complement strand
GCTGAAAAAACGGTTTCCAGCGTCGTGATGGTCGTTTTCATTCTCTCTTGTACTTTATGCCGTTCGCCATAGCCGTCCGCGTCCTGTTCGTTGTATCCAAAATCATCGATGATCAGGATCTGACCGATGGCATTCAGGGGCATGTTTGTTTTGAGGATCTGCCAGAACTGCGGATCGGCTTTATGGACACCCATATCGGCCGAATTTGCGACGACGAAGGATGCGGCCTGCGGATTCGAGGCGGCCACGGTTGCCGTTACCGCCTTGATCTGCCAGTCGCCGAGGAATTTGATGATGGCGCCGGTTGCCTCTGCATAATGATCCGTCGCGATGACGGCCCTGACGGAGGGGGCTGCGTTGATTCTGCACAAAACAGGTTCCCAGCGGGCATCGATGCGGGAACGGCTGAGATAGCGATCGACGAAAGCAGCGACGGCATCGGCGAGCCGGGCGCGCAAGGGGATGGACAGGTCCGGATGCAGCGTGGCGATGATCCTGTCGAACAGCACCTTTTTATAGCCCGCAGCGGTGGTGCTGCCTTCCACCCATGTCGGATTGACGATTTTATCCCAGAAAACATGCGGGCTGTCGATCCCGAAATTCCGCAGGCCGGTCTCCTCGATGTGTTTCATCAGGGAGTCGGGCCCGGCAAACAGAGGGGCCTCGAGGCTCAGAGTTCCGGAATAGTCGAAAATGATCATTTTTCACCGGTGATACAAGGCGAGAGAATCATCAATAATAACGTTTAGTTCACGTGTGGCCTGATAGGGATCGGGGGCGGCGCAGATCGCGGACACCACGGCGACAGCGTCGGCGCCGGCCCGAATGACATCCGCTGCGTTGGCGGCATTGAGACCGCCGATGGCGACGAGCGGCCGGCGTGTCGCGGCCCTGATCCGGCTCAATCCTTCCAGCCCCCAGTGCCCTTTCGTGTCGGTCTTTGTCGGCGTCTCGAAGACGGGGCTCACGCCCAGATAATTGACGTCAAGCGCCCCGGCCCGTTCCACGTCTTCCCATGTTTCCACGGAAAGACCGATAATCGCGCGGGGTCCCAGGAGCTTTCTTGCGATCTCATATGGCATATCGCGCTGTCCGATGTGAACGCCGTCCGCCCCGACGGCAAGGGCCACGTCGATGCGGTCATTGATGATCAAAAACGCCCGGAACGGGGCCATGATCGCCTTGATCCGCTGCGCTTCTTCCACGAAATCGCGGGTCGAAACGTCCTTTTCGCGCAACTGGATGCAGGCCGCGCCGCCCCGCAAGGCCATCAAAACCACTTCTTCCACGGTTCTGTGTCCGCAGACCGCGCGATCGGTTACCAGATACAATCCGCGCATGTCAGCCCTCCGTTCTCAGGCGGTGCTCGATGTCTCTCTCTGATAACCCGTAAAGGGCGTCGAGAAAGCGGACCTGCAGACTTCCCGGTCCCGGGACATCCTGCGCGGCAATTTCACCGGCGATGCCCATGACCGCCATGGCCTGGGCCGCCGCTTCGGCATAGTCGCCGTTGACGGCGGCGAATGCGCCGCACAGGGCCGACGCGATGCATCCCATGCCCGTGACGCGCGTCATCATGGCGTGGCCGTTCATGATCCGGGTGACATCGTCGCCGCGGACGATATAATCCGTCTCCCCGCTGACACAGACGACGCACCCGTTAATGTTGCTCAGTTGACGGGCGACATCCACGGCGTCATGGGATGCGGCCGTGCTGTCCACGCCTTTTGTTTTTGCGTTCTCGTCGAGCAGGGCCATGATTTCCGAGGCGTTGCCCCGAATGATCGCCGGAGGACCTTCCCGGAGCAGCTCCCTTGCGGTGCGCGTGCGGAAGGCGGTCGCGCCCGCGCCCACAGGATCCAGGATAACGGGAACCTTCCGGTCCTTAGCCCGGTGCGCGGCCCGGAACATCGCGCGGATCCAGGGATCGCTCAGCGTGCCGATATTGATGACGAGGGCGCCGGCGATGTCCACCATGTCTTCGACCTCATCCTCCGCGTGGGCCATGACCGGCGATGCCCCGATGGCCAGCAAGGCGTTGGCCGAGTTGTTCATCGCGACATAATTGGTGATGTTGTGGACCACCGGAGCAGTTTTGCGAATGTCCTCGATGAACGACCATATCCGTGCTGCGGTAAGTTTCATGCTTCATATCTCCTTAAATTTACAGATGTTAATTTGAATATCATCATCTTTATTGATTGTGAACATTATCATATTTAACGGGGGACAGCCAATAATTTAGTAGATATATATTACCTTCAAGTAGTTTTTCTTGACATTCCAGAAATGTTCCATTATGTATCGACCTTGCCGCGTTCACGAAATGAACATGAGGATATACGCATGCCCGAACCCTCAAAGGTTAATCTCGAAAGCAAAGAGATTTTAGGTATCCTTCGGGAAATAAAAAAAGCCCGGAATTGACCCAGCGGGAACTGTCCGCCCATCTTGGTATCAGCCTCGGCAAAGTCAACTTTCTGCTGCGGGCGCTCATCGACAAAGGTCACATCAAGGTCCACAACTTTAAGAAATCCAACAACAAATACGTTTACTTGTATGTTCTTACGCCCCATGGCATGCAGGAAAAGATGAGAATAACGTATCGCTTTCTGACAAGAAAATTAAGAGAATACGAGGAGCTTGAAGAAGAAATACGGCAATTGAAAAAAGAAGTCGGCGAGAAAACCGGGGGAGGGGATTTCCACTAATTTCCCGGAGTTTAATTGGAGAAATTGGCTGCCGCTCATTTCTTCATAAAATGAGACCTGAAAATCTAACCTTTTTGTCATTCGCGCGAAGCTTATCCTCGCGAAAGCGGGGAGCGGGAATCCAGAACTGGGCTGGATGCCGGATCAAGTCCGGCATGACATTTTATATGTTCAATCAACGGAGTAATAAACGAGAGCTTTGAATTTTGTCATTTCGAGGAGCGGTAGCGACGAGAAATCTCCACACATTCAAGTTGTTACAGATTTCTCCCTGCGGTCGAAATGACAGAATCGGCAGTTATGCAAAGCTCTCAGGGAATCCCTGAATGTGATCCCAGTGCAGGTGGGACATGAAAATATGGAAAACGAAGGGCGCCGCGTTTTGTTGCGTCTGACGGCTTCTCATGAAAGCGCTGCCGAAATTCCGGAGACCGGTGCCTGCGTCGCAGAGGACATATTCCGCCTGCGGTTTGAGTTCGATGCAGGACGTGCTGCATCCGTAGGTGCCGCTGACGGCAAACGGCAGATGCTCCCGGATGAAACGATCAATGGCTTCATCCGTTTCCAGCCGGTGCGACCGGGAGGCTTTGACCGCCTCAAAGATCTTTGTCCGGATCATTCGGGTATCCATGGCGGAAGGCAGCGAACCGCGCGAACCCCAGAAATGAACGATCATGAGAGACTCCTTGGATGGGTAAATTCGATAAAATATTACTTTTCAATAACTTACATCTAACAGGGGCACCTTTATGTGTCAAGAAATTAAATGAACTACTCCGCAGCAAGCTGCGGAGTATCACGCGGTCAGATTTGTCTAATCGAAG
>JAUSOK010000109.1 GCA_030656035.1 Syntrophales bacterium | reverse complement strand
GGCCGCCCGCAACTCGCGGAGTTCTTCCTCCACCTTGAGCATGACCGCGTCCGTCCGCTCCCAGTCAAACCCGACCGTTGCCGCCGCCTCCGTCATTTTCTGCGCCCGGATCAACGCGGGCAGCGACCGCGGAATGCCGTCCAGTATCCCCGCAGGCGACCGCTTCATTTCAATATCCCGCTTGATCGTCTGCCAGTTGGCCTTGATCTGCGCCACATCCCGGACCGTACTGTCGCCGAAGACATGCGGATGACGCCGGATCATTTTCTCGCCGATGGCCGCCATGACGTCGGACAGCGTAAACTCTCCCTGTTCCTCGGCCATGACCGTCAGAAACAGGATCTGAAACAGCAGATCCCCCAGTTCCTCCTTCAGGGCGGAAACGGAGCCGCTGTCGATGGCGTCGATCGTCTCGCAGGCCTCGTCCAACAAGTATTTCGCCAGATCCGCCCGGGTCTGTTGACGGTCCCAGAGGCATCCGGCGGGCGAGCGCAGGGTCCGGATGATCTCCATGAGTTCATGGAGGTTTTTTAAAACATGCAGGGACGTCTCGGTCAAGGTATGGTCCGCCTGATTTTTTTGCCCGGTTCGTAACACATTCGGAAGGTCATGACAACGATTTCTATGGAGGCGCTCCATCAGTCCTGATAGACCCACAAGAAGTCGGTTAATTGTCCAAATTCGACGGCTGCGTAAAAAGCTCCACAAGCAAGGCGCATGGGGAGGGGGCTTGACAGAGTCGTGTCCCCATCCAAGTGAGGCGTACTTGGTCGTACGCCGCAATGACGTAAGGATGAAGCGCAACGCGGCATCCGGACTTTTTACGCAGCCGTCAGTCCCTATACATGGACTCGATCAGATCCTTATACTGGGCATTGATGGCATTTCGCTTCACCTTCATGGTCGGCGTCACCGCGCCGTCTTCCGTATAGAGCTTTTTATCGAGGATTCTGAATTTCCTGATATTCTCCACGCGGGCCATCTGGGAATTGATCTTGTCAATCTCGTCCTGGATCAGTTTGACGACCTCTTCCGTTTTCGTGAGGCTGGCAAAGGTCGTGTATTGCACCTTGAGCTGCTGGGCATAATTTACCACGTTTTCTTCATCGATGACAATAATGGCCGTCAGGTACTTTCTGCCGTCGCCGATGACCACTGCGTCGTTAATGTAGGGCGAGAATTTCAACAGGTTCTCGATATACTGGGGGGCGATGTTCTTTCCGCCGGCGGTAATGATGAGATCTTTTTTCCGGTCGGTTATCTTCAAATAGCCGTCTGCATCGACGATCCCCACATCTCCCGTGTGCATCCAACCGTCAACGAGAGCCGCCCGTGTGCTTTCTTCGTCCCGGTAGTAGCCCTTGAAGAGCCCCGGATGCTTTACGAGGATTTCGCCGTCCGCGGCAATACGCACCTGCGTCCCCGGGAGGGCCTTGCCCACGGTTCCCAGCTTGAAATTATACTCGTCGGACATATGCGTGATGCCGGTGGTTTCGGTCATGCCGTAGCCTTCGCGAATGGGGATGCCGATGCTCTGGAAAAATTTCAGAATGTTATGTGAAATCGGGGCGGCGCCGGAAAAACCGATCCGGACCCGGTCAAAACCCAGGCGTTTTTTGAGCTTCCTGAAAACGGCAAAATAGGCCAGCTTGTAGCCGAGGGCAATCCAGGCGGGCGGCTTCCTGCCGGCCAGCCTGAAATCGTTATACTTTCTCCCGATGTCGAGAGAGAGTTTGAAGGCCAGCTTCTTGAGGGCCGTGGCGTCGTTCATCTTCAGCACGATGCCGGAATAATACTTCTCCCAGATCCGGGGCACGGCGTGAAACATGGTGGGCGAGACGTCGCGCATGTCCGCCATCACCGTATCGGTATTTTCGGTGAAATTAACAATGTGCCCCACGTTCAAATGGATCATCATGTCAAAAATCTGTTCATACACATGATTGAGGGGCAGAAAGGAGATACTCTCGTCATCCGGTCTTGATGCTATCAGGGAAGTAGCGGCGCGCCCGACCCACAGATAGCCTTCGTGGGTCAGCATGGCGCCCTTCGGGGGTCCTGTGGTTCCGGACGTATAAATAATGCCGGCGATGTCTTCCGGCCTGCCTTGGGCCGTCAGTTCCCCAAAAAGGGCCGGTTGCTCGGCCGCCGTTTTCCTGCCCAGTGCCAGCAGTTCGTCAAAACTCATGACCATGGGATCATGAAAGTTCTTGAGCCCCTTCATCTCCCAGGCGATCATCTTTTTCAGAAGGGGGGTATTGTCCCTGAAGGCAAGGGCCTTGTCGAGCTGTTCCTCATCCTCGCAGAAATAGAACACCGCCTCCGAATGTTCCACCACATATTCGCACTCGGCCGCGGGATTGGTCGTGTAAACGCCGGCGAAGACGCCCCCCGCGGACACGATACCGAGGGCGCAGTAGAGCCACTCCGGCCGGTTCTCGCCGATGACGGCGGCTTTATCTCCGCGCTTGAGACCCAGGGCGTGCAGGCCCAGGGCGACATATTTGACCTGCTCCAGGTATTCCGACCAGAAAATATCGTGCCAGATGCCGTATTCCTTCCTGCGCATGGCCACACGGCCGGGCTGCCTGGCCGCGATATCGATCAGCGCCTTAGGCAATGTATCGATTGCCGTCATGTCCCCATCTCCCACTTAAACGCCTCCCCTTAGCGGAACCTGACCTTTCTTCTGTAGCGCTTATACCCTTTTACCGAGGCATCCCTGGCGATTCCGAGGTAAAATTCCTTCACATCTTCGTCCTCTCTGAGAATCTCCGGTTTTTCGGCGCGGACAATCTTGCCGTTCTCAAGCATGTACGCAAAATGGGCGTGCTTCAGGGCCATATTGACGTTCTGTTCCACAAGGAGGATGGTGACGCCGTCATTCCGGTTAATGTCGTAGATAATCTTAAATATCTGTGAAATCAAAAGCGGCGAGAGGCCGAGGGACGGTTCATCGAGCATCAGCAGTTTGGGACGGCTCATCAGGGCCCGGCCAATGGCCAGCATCTGCTGTTCGCCGCCGCTCAAAAGCCCCGCATGCTGCCTCTGCCTGTCCCGGAGGATGGGAAAATACCCAAACACCCTTTCCATGTCATCCCGGATGCCCTGTTTGTCTTTTCTCGTATAGGCGCCCATCATGATATTTTCCAGAACCGAGAGTTCCGGAAAGACCTCCCTGCCTTCAGGGACGTAACTGATGCCCATACGCACGATTTCATCCGTGTTCTTCCGCTCGATGCGCTCACCCAGGAATTCGATGGCGCCCTTTTCCGGCTGCTCCTCCTTCAGGTCGTAAAGAAGCCTCATGATCGTTTTCAGGACGGTTGTTTTCCCGGCCCCGTTGGCGCCCAGGAGCGTCACGATATCGCCCTGCCTGACCTCGAAGGATATCCCGTGGAGCGCCCGGATCAAATCATACCATGTTTCAATGTTGTTGACTTTGAGCATCAGCGCTCCTCCCCCAAATACGCCCTGATGACTTCCGGGTGGCTCTGGACTTCCGCCGGCGTACCCTCGATGATCTTTTCGCCCTGGCTCATGGCGAATATACGGTCGGAAATACCCATGATCATGTTCATATCATGCTCGATCAGCAGAATGGTCACTTTATAGTCGTCCTGAATGTCCTTTATCCAGATATTGAGGTCTTCCTTTTCCTCCGTATTCATGCCGGCGGAAGGCTCATCCAGCAGCAGGATCTTGGGTTCCATAGCGAGAGCGCGGCCCAGCTCAACGAGTTTTCTCTTGCCGTAAGGCAGATTGGCGACAAACGAATCCCTGATCGATTGCAGATCAAGAAAGTCGATAATGCGCTCGACAATCTCCCTGTTTTTAACCTCCTCACGCGCGGCCTTTGATCTGGGCCCCCACATGAAAGCGCCGGTAAAAACTCCGGTTTTCATGTGGATATGCCTGCCCAGCATGAGGTTGTCCATCACGGTGGCATTGGAGAACAGCTCTATATTCTGGAAGGTACGGGCAATCCCCTTGCGGGCAATCCGGTCCGGCGTCAGGCCCACCATGTTTTCACCATCGCAGATGACCCGGCCCTGATCCGGTTTATAGATGCCGCTGATCATGTTGAAGATGGTGGTCTTGCCGGACCCGTTGGGCCCGATGATCGAAAAGATCGAGTTCCTGTCCACACTGAAACTGACGTTGCTGACGGCCTTCAGGCCGCCAAAGCTGATGCTGAGGTTTTCAACCCTGAAATGATCCATCGACGCAGGTCGCCTTTCATAATTCCTTTCTCGGGTGACGGCGGCAAGCGCCGTGGCGCATCCGGGGGCGGCCATTGGACCTTCTTCGGGGCCCAGGCCGCTCCCGGAGAGCTTTGCTGCATTACTTCTTCCGAATTCGTAAAAAGCCGGAAAATGAGCCGAAAACGACGGCTGCGTAAAAAGCTCCGCAGGCAAGGCGCACATGGGGACATGACAGAGTCGTGTACCCATAAGAGTGAGGCGTACTTGGGCGTAAGCCGCAACGACGAAGGATGAAGCGCAACGCAGCATCCGGACTTTTTACGAAGGCGTTACTTCTTCCATGTCGCCAGATCGTTGGCGGTCCAATCCTGGAGCATGATGGAGCTGGCGCCGGGACCGCACTTGTGGATCTGAACCGAATCGGTTCCCTGATGAATCTTCTCGGTCCAGGTGATTTTCGGACCGATGCTCTGATAGTCCTTTATGGAATTGAGCGCCTTCAGGGTCGCCTCGGTGCTCAGGTTCCGCCCTACCCTCCTTAACGCCTCCACGAGGGGATCGGCAAAGAGGATGCCCGCGTAGTAGAACACGCCCCAGCGCTCCTCCGGAGTGAGTCTCTTTGCGGCTTCGCGATATTTGACCATCAGGGGATGCTTCGAATCGACAATTTCCGCGAAGGCGCCCGTAATGACGCCCTCCCAGAGCCCGCCGGTAATCTTGTACATCAGGCCATAATCGGAGAGCGTGTTGGAAGACACCCATTGAGGTTTGAAACCGATTGTGGCGCTCGTGCGCAGGGAGATGACGGCAGCGGTCGGATTGACGTACATGACCACCGTTTCGGCGCCCGAATTTTTCAGTTTCAGTATCTGTGAGGCCAGATCCTTCTCGGTCGGCTCTACGGGAATTTCGGCGACCAGGCTCATTTTGTAGGTGGCCAGGCGCTCTTTTACGCCGGAAAGGCCGTCCTTGCCGTAGCCGTCATTCTGGTAGAGCATGCCGATCTTCTTCGTCTTGAGCTTTTCGACGATATATTTGGTCAGAATGCTCGCCTCATCCTTGTACAGGGGGTAAACGGCAAACAAGTAGGGATTTACTGGAAAAACGAAGTCGTTATATGCCGCCGACGGACCGACCCAGATGATTTTATTGGCCGCCAGGTAATTCTTAACGGCCATGCCGCAGGCGGCGCCCACGCCGCCGACGAAGGCGAATACGCCCTGACGCTCCACCAGTTCCTTGACCACCGCCACAGTCTGTGCGGGATTATACATGTCGTCGCGGATGAAATACTTGATCTTTCGACCGTGAATGCCTCCTTCTTCATTGACCACATCAAACAGCAGCTTGCTGCCTCTGGCCACATTGCCCCACGCCGCCGCCGGTCCGGTCTGGGGACCCCACTGCCCGATGCGGATTTCCTTATCATCAAACCCTATGGGCGCAGCTGCAAAGGCTGTAATCGCAAGGGCCAGCAACGCCAGAACGGCGACGGATGAAAACAGTACTTTTTTCCTGAGCTTCATGGCTTCCTCCTTTATTAATATCATCATACTAATCGGAAATGTTTTGCCTAAGCCTGTCTGGTTATTAAACCCCGCATACTTTCTACCGGCCGGACATGAAAACAAACAACCCCTTTACCACCCCCTTTTCCCGTTTGTCTGGAGTTTCATCCCTTGTACCACCTGCCTTCTTCCTTAATAAATGTGAAGTCATAATTAGCCTCTGTGCGCTCGTTACGGGCGCCATGCAGTAAAACCACCTCGACTTCTACACGGACAAATTTTTCAATTTTCGGGTAGGCCGCCTTATCATGATTGTCAGTCAGATGCGAAATACCCATAACCTTGTAATGGACGATCCGATAAGGAGTTGCTTCAGCCTCGGCCAGATACTGTTCATAGCTGTTCTTGCGCCGGTAAACGGAGGAGGGGGCAAAGCTGTCATAAACCTCCCTGAAATCTCTTTTTACCTCCGCCTCCAGATACCGCTCGGCCGCAGCCCTGATGGCCTCCTTCTCCCGCAGAAGCTCCAAAGCATTGCCGGCGCCGCCGCAGCCCTGAAGGATGAGCAGAACAGCAACGAGGAGCCCCGGATAAACAAACGGCATATAGATCTGCCTGCGGGCTGCATTGATCAAGCTTGTTACACCTTTTTAACGTAATGCCTGGCAAACAACCCGCTCGGGCGCAGGCAAAGCACCAGGATGATGACGATAAAGGCCACAATGGGCTTCCAGTGGGGCCAGTAGTAACCGAAGAAATTCTCGATCAACCCCATGAGCCCGCCGCCGATGATGACCCCCGGTATGCTCATGAGGCCTCCCAGAACGGCAGCGGCAAAAGCGCGGAGAAAGGGTTCCATCATAAAGACCGGATCCAGGGCCGCCCGGGACGCAAAAAACATCCCCGCTGTGGCGCCGATCAGAGAGCTGAGCCCCCAGGCAAAGGAAAAAATCCTGCCTGTATTGATGCCCATGATCTTGGCGGCAAGCTTGTTTTGCTGGGTCGCCCGCATGGCCACCCCCAGCTTGGTATATTTAAAGAAGACATAAAGTAAAAGCATGACAACGGTGGCCACAACAAGCACGGCTATGGTCCAATTGTTAATGACCATGCCGGAGACAGGCTCGTAGGTGACCCTCTGGTCCAGGGGCAATGCAAAATGTTGTTGCTCCGCCCCCCATTTCCAACTGGCCAGGCCCATGAGAAACATCTCCGCACCCAGGGTGATGACGATCATGCCCAGGATGCTGGGATGCTTTGCAGGACGCAGGAACAGGAACTCAATAAGCACCCCCAGCAGGATCGAAAAGATCATGGTCATGATAAAGGCCAGCCAGAAGGGGTAATGATAAACGGACAAGATATGAAAGGCCACGAAGGAAGAGAACATGGCCATCTCGCCCTGAGCAAAATTGACCACTTCGGACGTCTTGTATATGATGACCACCGCCGTGGCAAACAGGCCATAGCAGGCGCCGATCGCCAGTCCTTCCACCAAAAGCTGTCCTATGGGCATCATCCGCCACCTTTCTCTTAGTAGTAGTTGACAAACCCTGCACTAAAAAGGCCAGGTCATCCAGTACTTCTTCAGGCGTATCCATACGCCGAACATTCCCAGCGGCTCAAAGATGATAATCCCGATCATAATGAGCCCGATGGCCATGGCGTTGAAATTTTCAAGACCCACCAGAGTAAACCACTGTTTTGAAACGGCAACCAGAAAGGCGCCCAGGTAGGGAACCTCGGCAATATTCTTGAAAAGATCGTACTGGAGGTACGTGATCAGCGCGGCGCCCATGATGCCTCCCTGGATAGCGCCTAATCCGCCCACGACCACCATCACAAGAAACATGATCGACAGGATCAGATTGAAGGTAAAGGGATCAAAAAATCCCAGGACGAAACCAAAGAGCCCCCCCGCGACGCCGGCATAAAAGGCGCTCACGGCAAAGGCGAGGGTCTTGTAAATGGTTAAATTGACGCCTATGACTTCGGCGGCAATGTCGCTGTCCCGGATGGCGACGAAGGAACGGCCGACCCTGGTCTTCAGAATATTTCTCGCACCGACGACCAGCAAAATGGTCAGGATCAGGATCAGATAGTATTTCTGGACGTCCGTTTTCAAAATCCAGGTCAGACCCAGTTGCTGAATGCCCAGATCAAGGGGCGGCGCCCTGACGCCCATCCTGCCGCCAAACACATCCATGCCCCCGATGATATGCATGATGGTCAGCCCGAAACCCAGGGAGGCAATAGCCAGATAAGGACCTTCCAGACGCAGGGCGGGCAGGCCGAGAATAAAGCCAAAAAAAGCTGCAATGAATGCAGCAATGAGAATGGCAAAGACAAAAGGAATCTGAAACTTCATCATCAGCAGCGCCGTCCCATAGGCGCCGATGGCAAAAAAACCGGCATGGCCCAGGGATATCTGGCCCGTGGATCCTACGAGAATGTTCAGACCCACCGCCAATATCACGTGGACCATGATAATATTGAGCAGGTAAACGTTGTAACTGTCGATGTAAAGGGGGGCGGTAAAGAGGGCGATGAGCAGTACGACCGTCCAGAAGATGACTACGTTACTTTTAAAGAGCCGGATGTCTTCATAGTAATCGCGTTTCATGTCCATGGCAACACTCCGGATCTTACAAATTTTTTATAACGAACAAAAAAAATGAAGGTCTCTAACGGATGCTAAGACATTGCTTCTTGACGGAAAGGACTATAACCGGCACGGTCCTGTCGTGTCAATGCAATAAATGTAATAATGGAGCAAGGCAAAAGACAAGGAAATGTGATCAGGGCGGATTCCGATCCGGTCAAAAGAGGCTATCGGAATGATTCAGGCGGAAATCAGCAAGCTCGGCAAGCGACCGGCGCTCAGGGAATAGCATCTCAACGCGCCCGGCATCAAAAATACTTGACAGCCCGCCCTCTTTAATATAGTGAAGCCCCGATTGAGGTTCAATCTTTTATATCAATATATAAGTTTTCCATCGGACACTTATCAAAAAATCTTAGAGGAGGTTGACATGTCAGAAGAAGAAAAAAAACCAAGATTGTCGAGAGCGGAACGTCTCGCAGCGGAACGAGAGAAAAGCCTTGCCCACTGGGAAGAGCAGGACGCGATCCTGTTCAAGCATCGCGAAGAGGCCTACGATATCGGCGGTGCCGGCCAAGTGGCGCGCCTGGCCAAACAGGGTAAGAAACCGATGCGCGATCTGATCAAGCTGCTCATCGATCCCGGAACGGACTTATATGAGGTCGGTCTCGATGCGGGCTACGACATCGGCAAGAAGCGACTATATGGCGGTGAAATCTATGATTCGGAAAAGCGCGGCCATATCCCCGGCGGCGGCGTGGTGACCGGCGTGGGCACCGTCATGGGCAAGGACTGCATGATCTTCGCCAATGAGAACCGCTATGCCGCGGGCACCTATTTCCCCATCACCCTGAAAAAACATATGCGCGCCCAGGCTATCGCCGAACAGTGCGAACTGCCCTGCGTCTACATCGCCGACTCCGGCGGCATCAACCTCCCGCTGCAGGTTGGCTGCTTCGCCGACGACGGACACTTCGGCACGATGTTTTACAATATGTGCCGCATGTCCGCCAAGGGGATCCGGCAGTACACGCTGTCCACCGGCGGCAACACCGCGGGCGGCGCCTATATCGTTTATCTGGCCTCCGAGTCGATCATGATCGAAAAGATGGCCTACGCCTTCCTGGCCGGTCCTCCCATGGTCAAATCCGCCATCGGCGAAACCGTTTCCCCGGAAGATCTGGGCGGCGCTTATGTTCATACCCAACATTCCGGCGGGTGCGATCACTTTGTCCGGACCCAGGAAGAAGGCATCGCCAAGCTGCGCGCCATGATGGAATTCGAACCGTCCAACAAGCTCTGCATCGAACGCCGCGAAACCCGCGAACCGAAGTTTGATTTTAAGGAGATGATGCGCTGCACCCCCGTGGACACCTATCAGTACATCAACATCAAGGATACGATCAAGTGCCTGGCCGACGACAGCTATTTCCATGAGTACAAATCAAACTACGGCCCCGGCCGCGGCGATTCCGTCATCGCCGGCAAGATGTGGATAAAGGGGATTCCCGTCGGCGTCATCGCCTCCAACGCGAGCGGCGTGATCTACATCGACGCGGCCCGCAAAGCTACAGAGTGGATGATCCGCTGCGGCAATTCCAAGCTTCCCGTGCTCTTCCTGCAGGGATCTCCCGGCTACATGGTGGGCAAGGCCGAAGAATGGGGCGGCATCGGCAAATACGGCTCCGACATGGTCCGCGCCTGCACCTGTCTCGACACCCCCAAGATCACCTATGTCATCGGTCCCGACCACGGCGCCGCCAACTACGGCATGTGCGGCCGGGCCTTCAAGCCCCGTTTCGCCTTCACGAACATGCGGGGCCGCACAACCGTCATGTCCGGAGAGACGGCAGGCTTCATCGTGGAGACGGTCCGCCGCAAGAACATCATCGACAAGGGCGGGGCCGTGAACGAGGAAGAAATGGCCACATTCCGCCAGATGATGCGGGACCGCTACGATTCGGAAGGCCATCCTTTCTATACGGGTTCGCTGATCTTCCATGACGGCGTCGTGGCATTCAGCGAGGCGCGCGACAAGATCGCACGCGGCTTCGAGATTGCGCTCCGGGTTCCCATCAAGGAGTCCTACTGGGGCGATCTGAAGGTCTGATCGATTAAAAGAAAGGAAGGTGAAAGCAATGTCTGATATCCTGTTGCAGGAAAGAACGGAAGACGGCATCCTGGTGCTCACGCTGAACCGGCCCGACGCCATGAACTGTTTTAATTTTGATCTGCTGGCCGTCCTGGCCGATGTGATCCGGGAAGCCAATTTCGATATGGATCTGCGCTGCATCATCATCACGGGCGCCAAAGCCGGCGACGAGCCCAAAAAATGGTCCTTTTCCACAGGCGCCGATCTCAAGGAAAGACGGACGCTCACCCCGGACCAGGTGCGCCGGTTTATCTTCACGATCCGGAATACCTTCACTGCCGTCGAACAGGTCCGCGTACCCGTGATCGCAGCGATCAACGGTTTCGCTTTCGGCGGCGGTACGGAACTGTCCCTGGCCTGCGATATCCGCATCGCATCGTCGAACGTGATCATGGGCCTGACGGAAACGAGCCTCGCGATCATCCCGGGCGCCGGGGGAACCCAGAGGCTCCCGAGGATTGTCGGCATCGCCAAGGCCAAGGAACTGATCTACACGGCCCGGCGCATCAACGCCCAGACGGCGCTCGATATCGGTCTGGTCAGCAAGGTCGTTGAACCGGACAAGCTTTTGGAAGCCGCCCTCGAACTGGCGCGAGAAATCGCGAAGAACGGCCCGATCGGGGTGGCCCAGGCGAAGTTTGCCCTTAACTACGGGTCGGAGGCGAGTCTCGGCGTGGCATTGCCGCTCGAATCCAAAGCCTACGAAGTGACGATCCCGACGAAGGATCGTCTCGAAGCTTTGGCGGCCTTTGTCGAGAAACGGAAACCCGTTTTCAAGGGCGAGTAACTGAAGCGATAAAGTTTCCCCTCCCCCCTTCCTGCCGCCGGAGGAGGGGAGATTCTTTATTAACAAATTTTTGAAGGAGGACAAGTTTTATGGCGACAGAGTACGATTATTGGAAAATTTTCCCGAGAATGCCGAAAAAGGTAGAGATCGGGGACATCACGATTCGGGACGGCTTTCAGCATTCGGAGAAATTTGTTTCCACGGCCGCCAAGATTTTCTATGGTCAGGAAATGATTCTCGCCGGGGCGAGAGAAATCGAAATTACCAACCTGGGCAGCCCGGAAGGGATTCCCCAGTTCAAAGACGCCGAAGAGGTTCTTACCGCCATGCGGAGCGACGGTTTCAAAAAGCGTTGCGCAAGGGCAGGGATCAATTATGACGAAATTGTCATGACGGCTGTGTCTATCCGGGAACCCGCCGTGGATCGGGCCATTGAGTTGAAGAAGAGAGGAATCGGTCCCGACCGGATCCTCATGATGGTCTCCACGGATCCGGAGCATCACTTCGCCAATTCCGGGACCACCCTGACCCACTACTGGCGCGAGGCGGAACGGTGCATCGCCAAGGCACGGGACGCCGGCATCAAGATGTGCGGCACCGTCAGCACGATCTGGGGGAGCCCCATCAGCGGCGCCACGGAGATGAAAGACGCCGTGGAATTCACGAAGCGCTGGTTCCAGATCGGCGCCCATGACATCGAGCACGCCGATCACGACGGCTCGGCCAATGCGGCGGACGTTTATCGATACTGTTCCATGATTCTCGATGCCATGCCCAATCCGGAAGGCCACCTGCTTCACCTCCATGAGACGAAGCGCATCGCCTCCTCGTCCATCCTGGCGGCGCTGCAGGCCGGGTTCACGAGATTTGAGGGGACTCTGGGCGGTCTGGGCGGCCAGCCGGCCAACTTCCTCGACGACTGTCCCATCCGGGGCACCGGCGAGTACTATTATGCCGATCCCCGGTTTGTGGGTCTGATCACCCTGGAGGACCTCCTGGTGCAGATCGATGAACTCGGCATCGAGCATGGTTTCGATGTGGACCGCGTCCTGTGGCTGGGCAAGAAGATGGAGAAGACGATGAACATGAGACTCCGTTCGGAAGCCATTTACAATGGTCGGACGCAGAAGGCGGGGCACATGGAATTCGCCCGCCCGGGCCTCAAGAAGCTCATCGAAAAGCTGGGTGAGAAGGTCGGTCAGCGTGCTCCCACAGATTGGTCGGCCGAAGCGATCGTGCCGGAGAAGTGGGGTCCTGCGGATCCGCTCTGGAAAAAATAAATCGGGCATTGCCCGTTTCAACGGGGGGAGTTTCAGACTCCCCTTTAACCTTTCAATCCGTCCCGTTGCGCCGGATCGTCCGCGCAGCGGGGCAAGCAAATATGAAGGAGGTATAAAATGGCAGTAGAAGTCGTAGCCCCCATGCCCGGAACCATCGCGGAGATTTTAGTCGAGGTCGGCGATGCCGTCAATGCCGACGATGAATTGATCATTCTGGAAGCCATGAAGATGGAAAACCCGATTCTGGCGCCGTCAAGCGGAAAGGTCGCCGAAATCAAGGTCGCCGAAAAAGACAAGGTCGATACGAACCAGGTTCTGGTCGTCCTCGAGTAACACCCGCCATCTTAAAAACAATGATGCCGGACTTCTCTTGTGAGGGTCCGGCATCATTGTTTCAAGTACTTCTGTAAAATCATGTTTGAAGTCTTTTAGGATAAGTTTCGCCCTTTGCGTACCATTTATCGGGAACCATGCGAAGCGCTTACTTAATCGGCCATTCGCCTCTTTCTTTCAAGACGTCCCGGTAAACTTCGAGGGCCTCGTTGACGGCCGGCATCCCGGCATACGTGGCGACCTGAAAGAAGATTTCGGTCAGCTTTTTCGGGTCGCAGCCCACATTGAGCGCCGCATTCACATGCAGCTTCAATTCCCCCGTGGCCCGCAGCGCGGCGAGCATCGCGCAGGCCGCCATCTGCCTTTCCGGCAGCGTCAAAACGGTCCGCGAATAGAGATTTCCCGTGATAAACTTCGAGAACTCGTTGGCCAGGTCCTTGTCGAATTCGCGCCACATCAGATAGGGCGGATCCATCTTGACGCCCGCCCCGAACAGTTTCTTTGCCGTTTCCTGGGTTCGCTTCACCACTTCATCGCTCATAAATTGCCTGTTCCTCCTTGAAAATTAATAGTATTTAGACCTTTGAAAAATGGCTTCGCCGCGGCTCAAAATCTTTTTCGCGTAGCCGCAGGCTTTAGCCTGCGCTTTCCTGCAACCTGCACATGATGCGAAACGCGGGCTGAAGCCCGCGCCTACAAAATGATGCGGCCTCATCTGCGTTATTTCACGAGAAAAACATCCCTGTCCCGGTCCTGAAAATAGACGGCATGATATTTCCCGCGGCCGGTTTTGGCGTAGAAATCTTCGCCTTCCTGACGGCAGACGGCGCAGCTCCGGCCCGGCACGATGACGGCATAGATCCTGCTTCCCGTATCCGCCGTGGAATCGATCATGACCAGCCCGCCGCAATCGTTGCAGATGCGCACCGTCTCTTCCTGCTGTTCGCTGATGCCGTCCGTATCGTAATAGATGCTTTTCCGGCGGCGCGCATAGCCCGCGTCTCCGACTATCTTTGCCTTCATGGCGTCGCGTTTCTGCCAGAGCTTGTAAATCTCAGCCGCATCCTTTTCGATCTTGCGCATGATGTCGTCCGATTCCCGCAGCGCCAGCGGGTTGTAATCGGGCTCCCTCACGTGGCTGTAATCGATCCCGGCCATCGCTAAAATAATGCCCACGTTGACATAGGGAAGGGCCTTCTCGATGGAATAGCCGCCTTCGAGCACGGCAATGTCGGGCGCAAGCCGTTCATTGAGCGTGGCATACCCCTGGGCGCTGAAACGCATGTCCGTGATGGGATCGGTATAGTGGTTGTCCTGCCCGGCGGAATTGATGATGAGGTCCGGCTTGAATTCCTTCAGAATGGGTAAAATCACATGATCCAGGACATGCAGGAAGCCCCGATCGGAGGTCCGGGGCGGCAGGGGCACGTTGATCGTCGCGCCCAGCGCATTGGGCCCGCCGAACTCGTCATGAAACCCGGAACCCGGATAAAGCGTCCGTCCGTCCTGATGGATCGAGATAAACAGCGTGTCCGGGTCGTGCCAGAAGATGTCCTGCGTGCCGTCGCCGTGGTGGCAGTCCGTATCGACGACGGCGATTCGTTTGGGGCCGTAATGCCGGCGGATGTATTCAATCATGATGGCTTCGATGTTGACGTTGCAAAAGCCGCGGGCGCCGTGAACGACCCGCATGGCGTGGTGGCCGGGCGGCCGGACCAGCGCGAAGGCGTTGTCCACGTCGCCTTTGAGGACCCTGTCGGCGGCCGTGATCGCCCCGCCCGCCGAGATGAGGTGCGATTCCGTAATGACTGACTTCGCATCGGGGACGCAAATATGGATCCGGTTGATATCCTCGATGGTTGCAAGGCCCGGCTTGAACTCGATAATGTTGTCGAAATCGAGGAGGCCTTCTTCCCAGACCTGGTCCTGGGTGTAAAGAAGCCGCTCTTCCCGTTCAGGATGCGTGGGAGAAATGGCCCAGTCAAAAGCCGGAAAAAATATCAGCCCCGTTTTTTTCTGTTTTTTTATCATAAACGCTGCCCCGCCTGAAAACCCGCAATCAATCCCGGCTTCACCTGGAGCTTGACCCGGATATTTTTGCCGGTTGTGTAAAATTGATTGACCATATTGAATTCCTGGCTTTCAATGACCTCGATTTCGATATCTTCTTCCCGGGCGCCCATGCGGATGGCCTTCTCGCGCAGTTTTTCCCGGCCGATGCGAATCGCGTCCTCCCGGCTGAAGCGGGGAGGAATCGCCGCCCGGTAGCCCTCTTCCGCGATGGAGAGGAATTTCTGTTCCGTGTCCGCCAGAACGGTGATTTCCGCCGTGGTCCGGGCCAACGCCGCCCCGATGGCGTTGGCGACTTCTGGGTGTTCGGGAATATGCACCGGGCAGTTCAGCAGTTGTCCGAGCCTTGGCGCCATGGGCCTGGCCGGCCCCCCCACCACATAGAGGATTTTCGGCTGCAATTGCTTGCCTTCCAGCATTTCATGAATGGTATAGACAGGCTGATTATTGATCTCTTCAATCACCCGGCCGACCTGGTCAACGATGATCCGGCACGCCTCGTCGTAAATCTGCTGCGCCGCCTGAGTCAGGGAACAGTTCAGCGCCTCAGCCAGCGGCGTCAGGGCCTTCTCCGCGGCGCCCCGCTCGCCGATGTCCGTCAGGCCCAAAACGATCATCGCGTCGGTCGGTGTTGGACAGGGGCCTCCGAAGGCCGCCGCCGGTCCTTCGCGGTCCGGTCCGATGGACAGCCGCCCCTGATCGACACGGACGCAACTGTCCCCGCCCAGGCCGATCGACTTTGTGCGCAGCCCCCGGATGAGCGTCTTATATCCTTCGATCGTCACGCCGAAGGCTTCCAGAAGCGGAACGCCCTCGGCAAAGACGGCAATATCCGTCGTCGTGCCCCCGATATCCAGGACAATGGCGTCCTCCCCGCGGCTGGACAGGCTCAAAACGCCCATGATGCTGGCGGCGGGACCGGAGAGAATGTTCTGCACGGGAAACTCAAGCGATTGCCGGATGTCGATGGCGCCGCCGTCGGCCTTCAGGATATAGATTGGAACGGAAATGCCCTGCCGGCTGACAAAGTCGAGAACGTCCTCAACAAAACGGCAGTACAGGCGGGCAACGGAGGCGTTCAGATAGGTCGTGGCGATGCGCCGCGGAAAATTCAGATGTCCCGACATCCGATGCCCCAGCGACAGATGGCTCGCGGCGCCCTGCAACCGGTCTCTGATCCGGATCTCCTGGACGGGGTTGCGCGTGGAAAATTTTCCCACGACGCCGACATGATCGATGCCCTCCGCCTGGAAATGTTCGCCGACCCGCCTGATTTCTTCGTCATCGACCGTCGCCGCTTCCAGGCCCCGGTGGTTGACATACCCGGCAACGAAATGGCAATCCCCCCCCACGGCGAGCCGCGCAGGCTCGATCCCCGGGCCGCAGGCCAGAATCATGCCCACGCGGTCGGTCTTTTTCTGGACAATGGCGTTCGTGGATATGGTCGTGCTGAGCACCACGCGGCTGAGCTTCCCGGGATTTTCTTCGCTCAAGATCTCCTGCGTGACCTTCAGGAGGGATTGCATCAGGTTGCCCGCATCGGTGAGGACCTTGGCCTTCCTGATGATCTTGAAATCCTCGATCAAAACCGCGTCCGTATGCGTCCCGCCCACGTCGATGCCCAGGATCATGACAGCACTCCCTCTGCCGGAAATATTTTTTGACGCCATCTTATATCCTGATAAATTTATCTTGACAAGACAAAAAAAAAGAGTACTTTCGCCTGTCAAAGGGGCTATGGAACATTGCCCCCACTTGAAATATTCTTGAAAGGAGGTGACAAATAGATGAAGAAGGTCTTGGCTGTTATTTTATCCCTGCTTTTCGTTATTACATTTTCATTTGCAGTGGTTGGCTGCAAGAAAGCAGAAGAGACGAAACCGGCTCCGGCTCCGGCGGCTGCTCCTGCTGCCCCAGCGCCTGCACCGGCTCCGGCGGCTGCTCCCGCGCCTGCAGCACCGGTTAAAGCCCCTGCAAAGTAATAAAGAGCCAAACAGGGGGAAAACGACATACCGGGCATTTGAATGCTGTTCAATGCCCGGTTTTTTTTTTGCTTTTTTGGTTTACATTCTCTAAAATACGCGTATAATAAAAAACGTCATAAGATCAAATACAAAACATAAGGAGGTGCGGCCATGTCGGATCGAGGCGTTGATTTTTTGAAGGGTCTGTTCATCGGTGGATTGATCGGCGCTGTCCTGGGCGTTCTGTATGCTCCTAAAAGCGGCAAGGAAACCCGCGAGGACATTGCCCAAAAAACGGAAGAATTGAAGGCCAGGGCACGGGATGAATATGAACTGGCGCTCGAAAAAAGCAAAAAGGCCTACGAAGCGGCGGTAAAACGGCTGAGGGAAGTGGAAATTTCGGCCAAGGAGAAAGTGGAGGAAGTGGAAAGCAAGGTTGAAGAATTGACGGAACGCGGAAAAGAAACGCTCCAGGAAGGCAAGGGCCGCCTGAAGCGGGCCATTGACGCCGGCGTGGAAGCCTTCAAGGAAGAAAAAGACAAAACCCCTGCATAATGGACTCGTAAAAAGTCCTAAAACTGTCCAGGTTCGACGGCTGCGTAAAAAGCTCCGCAAGCAAGGCACATGGGGACATGACAGAGTCGTGTCCCCATCCAAGTGAGGCGTACTCGTGCGTACGCCGCAATGACGAAGGATGCCGCGCAACGCAGCATCCGGACTTTTTACGAAGTCGTCATGCATAATTAAAGATTCCAATCAGGAGGAGCGGGCATGTTTCTGGAAATTGTTGTCACGGTAATGGCCGTCGCGTTTTTGCTGTTTGCCCTGTTTTTGATCCCGTCGCTGCTGCAGCTTCGCCGGACGGCGGAAACCATTGCCGTGACGCTGCATGCCCTGAACGAGAATCTGCCCGGCATCCTCAGGAACCTCGAGCAGATAACCGCCAATATCAATCGGATGACCTCCACGATGAACCGCCAGGTCGAGGACCTGTCCGATTCGTTCCGGAAATTGCATAAGACGGTGATTTTCCTGGCGGATCTTGGTCAGATTGCCCAGGAGGGCATCCGGATTCCCTTTCTTAACACCGTGACATCGCTGGCTGCCGTTGTAAAAGGGGTGCGCGTTTTTTTGAGCGTCCTGTATGAAAACCACGAACAACCCGGTCGTTCCCCGAAGAAATGATTGCCCCGCCGCCTTGATCCCCCTCCGGTGCGGATGAAGGGGTCGGGGTGACCTCCCCGAACCCGCAGAATTTCCGAAAAATCTGATATGAAATTGAATATTAAATAAAAAAGTGGTAGTTCTACATAATAAAAATGAATCATATAGAGGAAGCGCCTATGAAGAAAAAGATGAAGGCCCTATTGGTTTCGGCGGTTTGCCTGGTTGCCTTATTGAGCCTTTGGAACCTTTACGCGAATTCACCGGCCGTCGCGCTGGACCGGCAAACCTATAAAAATATCAAGCTGTTCAACGAAGTTCTGGATATGGTGCAAAAAAACTATGTGGAACCCCTCGAGCAGAAAACCCTGATCCAGGGCGCCATCAACGGCATGATGCGCTCGCTCGATCCCCACAGCGCCTTCATGACAGCGGACATGTACAAGGAATTGGAGGTCGAGACCCGGGGAACTTTCGGCGGCATCGGGATTGAAATCACGATTCTCAAGGACATCCTGACCGTCGTATCGCCGATTGAAGACACGCCCGCCTTCCAGGCCGGCGTCAAGTCAGGCGATCAGATCATCGGGATCGACGGCAAATCGACCAAGAACATCAGCATCATGGAGGCCGTCAGCAAGCTCCGGGGTCCGAAGGATACAAAAGTGACGCTGACGATCATGCGGGAAAAAATGGCCAAGCCGGAGGACATCGTCATCACGCGGAGCATCATCAAGATCAGAAGCATCAAGTCCCGCATGTACGACGACCGGATCGGCTACATCCGGATCGCCTCATTCCAGGAAAAAAGCGTCAATGAGCTCAAGAAGGCGCTCAAAGACCTTGACAGACCCTCCCAGTCCCTCAAGGGCCTCGTTTTAGACATGCGCAACAATCCGGGCGGTCTGCTGAATCAGGCCGTGGAAATTTCCGATTGCTTTCTCAAATCAGGCGTCATTGTTTCGACGAAGGGGAAGACCAGGAATCTCGAAAATACCTTTTCCGCCGGGGACAACGGCGATGAGCCCTCCTGTCCGATTGTGATTCTCGTCAACGAGGGCACCGCCAGCGCCGCGGAAATCGTTTCCGGCGCGCTGCGGGACAACCGGCGGGCGATCATTGTCGGTACGCAGACCTTCGGCAAGGGGTCCGTGCAGACGGTGATCCCCCTTGAAGACGGATCGGCGCTGAAATTGACCACGGCAAAATACTATACCCCCAGCGGGCGCTCCATTCAGGCCGAAGGCATCGCCCCGGACATCGTCATCAAGTTCCAGCGGCCCGCCCAGGAAAAAGAAGGAGCGGAGCGTCGCATCCGGGAGCGGGACCTCACGGGCCATATCAAATCGCCGGAGGAAAACGGGCAGAAACCGGAAGAAAAGGCCAAAAAGGACGCAGAAGACCTGGCGCTCGACAGTCAGCTCAAAGGCGCGATCGATATTCTCAAAAGCTGGGAGATCTTCCAGAAAACCGTTGGAAGCTGACCGCATGCGCAACTGCTTTTTTCATAAACTGGCGTGCCTGGCGGCGATTGGCCTGCTGCAGGGCTGCCTGCTGTTCCAGCCGCCCGGCCCGGCGCAGCCCCTGGACCGGGACGCCTCGCAAAACCCGTCCATGCTGGCGGCGTATCACTATTCCCTCGGCGTGCTGAACCTGCTTAACGAAAACGGCGCGGAAGCCGTCAGCGAATATGAAAGAGCCCGGCAATTCGACCCCGAATCTCCGCTCCTGGCCGCCGAGCTGGCGGTTCTGTACGGCGAAAGTGGATCTTTTGAAAAAGCGCTGGCGCTTCTGAACGATGTCTTGAAATCGCATCCCCGGGACGTGGAGGTGCACTTTCTGCTCGCCGGGCTATACGCCAACATCAAGGACCACCCCAATGCCGTCCGGGCCTATCAGGCCGTCATCGCGCTGGATCCGAAACACACGCCGGCGCATCTGTATCTCGGCGCCTTGTACGCCGAACAAAAAGACTTTCAGAACGCCCTCGATACGATCAGAAAGCTGCTGGCCATCGATCCCGATCACGTCATCGGCCGCTATTATCTGGCCAAGATCCTGATGGAACTCAAACAGGACGACGAGGCGGAAAAAGAGCTCAAGAAAACCCTCGAAATAAGGCCGTCCTTTGAGTCCGCCATGACGGAGCTGGGGGTTCTCTACGAAAAACAGAAGAAATACGCTCTGGCCATCGGGATTTACGACCATATCACGAAAATATACCCGAGCCGCGTGAGAGTCAGGATCCGGATGGGGGACCTGCTGTTGCGCGAGAAACGGGATGCGGAAGCGGATCAGGTATTCGGCGAGATACTGCAACAGCACGCGTCCAACAAGGAGATTGCGCTGACCATCGGCCTGATCTACCTTGAACGGGAACGCCCCGATCGTGCCGTTGACCTGTTCGGAAAGCTGCATGCGTCCTATCCGGACGATCAGAAGATCCGCTATTTGCTGGCTGCGGCCTACAGTGAAAAATCCCAGAACCGGCAGGCCCTTGAAATGTTTGCGCGGATCACGCCGGACTCGGATTTCTACGTCAACGCCCGGACCCATGCCGCGACGATCCTCAAAAAGGAGGGCAAGCCGGACGAGGCGATGAAAGCCGTCCGGGAGGCCATTTCCGTCAAGAAAGACGCGCCCGGATTGTACGTGTTCCTCTCCTCCCTGTATGATGAAAAAAAGGATTACGCCCAGGCCGAACAGGTGCTGCGGGAGGGGCTGGACGTTTTGCCGAAAAGCAAGGAAATCCTCTACGGCCTCGGTGTGTTTTACGAAAAGACGGGCCGCTTCGAAGACGGCATCGAGCAGATGCGGCAGATCCTTGTGATCGATCCCGATCATGCCGACGCCCTGAATTTCATCGGCTACAGTTATGCGGACCGGAACATCCGCCTGGACGAAGCGGAGGAATTGATCGAAAAAGCTCTGCGGCACAAGCCGGGCAACGCCTACATCATCGACAGCCTCGGCTGGGTCTATTTCCGGCAAGACAAGCTGGAGAGGGCCATCGAGCTGCTGAAGGAGGCTGTCCGCCTGCAGCCCGACGACGTCGCCATCAGCGAACACCTCGGCGACGCGTACGTCCGGAACGGGCAATTCAAGGAAGCCCTCGAGATCTACCAGGAAATGCTGAAGCTGAATCCCGAAAGCAAAACCCTTCCCGGGAAAATCAGCGATCTTTTGAAAAAATGACGGAACCGCGAAAAAGTATCCCTGCCTTTTGTCTGCTGCTGCTCGTTTTTTGCGGGTGCGCGGCCGCGCCGAAAATGACGGCCCGCATGGACTTTGCCTCACCGGAAGCCGCCCTGGAACATATTGCCGCCCGGATCCCGGCGAACGCCGCGCTGCAGGCCCTGGCCGAAGTTCGGGTGGTAACGCGGGAGGGGGAGGGCTATCCACTCAAACTGGCCGTGCTGCTGAAAAAACCCGCGTCGCTGCGGGTGGAAGCCATCCCGCTCTTCGGCGTCCCCGCCTTTTTTCTTTCCGTCCACAATCGGACGCTCAAGGTCTTTCTGGCCGAAACCCGCGCCTTTTATATCGGTCGCGCCACCCCGGACAACGTGGCGCGCTATCTGCCGCTGAAAATGAGTCCCGAAGACCTGATTGCCGTGCTGACGGGAACCTGCTTTGCGCCGGTAGGGCCGGAGACGCTTCTGCAGGGCCGCCCGGAAGGCGACCATTACCGGATCGACCTCGTGGAGCCGCTGAAACGCCGGTCCATGTGGGTGCGGACGACGGACGGCTTTCTCGAACGCCTCGAGGTTTACGGGGAACGGCAGCGCCTGTACCGGGCGCACTTCGAAGAGCCGCTCCGCGTGGAGGGGACCGTGCTCCCGCAGAAGATCACCATTGTTTCCGAAGGCACAGACGTCGTCTCCGTGAGCATCCGGTACGCGGACATCCAATTCCTGCAAGACATCGATCCTGAGATATTCGATCTCAAGACGCCGCCGGGCATCGAACCCCTCTATCTCGATTAGGGTCTGTAACGCAAAGAAGGGCAGGCGGTCCGAAAACCGCCTGCCCTTCTTTTTTCCTTCAGATTTCCTTGAGACCTCCGGCCTCTTTTTCTTTTCGCCCTATTTGATCTCCAGCAGTTTTGCCCGGGCCACCCTCGCCTGATTCGTATTGGGATAGTCCCGGATGACCTGCTGCAGGAACAGCCGGGCGCTGGTCTTGTCCCCCAGTTGCTGGAAGGAAAGACCCTGCTTGAGCAGGGCATAGGGGACCTTGTTCCCCTCCGGAAAGGTCGTCACCACCTTTTCGTATTCGAGGATGGCCTTTTCATATTGCTGCTCGTTGTAATAGCACTCCCCGATCCAGAACTGGGCATTGCCGGAATATTCCGAGCGGGGATGCAATTTTAGAAAGTTCTGAAAATCCGTTCTGGCCTTCTCGTACTTTCCCTCCTTGAAGGTTTCGTAGGCCGCCGCGTAGAGCGATTCCCTTTCGGACTTTCCGTTCAGGACATCCTTATGCCGGCCGTTGGCGGATCGATCGCCCTTTTCGGCGGCGTCCGCGGCTGCATCCTTCTTCCCGATGCCCAGAAAGTTCTCTACGAAGTTGATCTTGAAGATGGCGCGGTTCAGCCTTTCCGCCATCTCTTCGTCCTTGCTCTTGGTTGTCTTGTGCAGAGCCGCCAGATCCTTCTGCAGTTCCTCCGTCCGGCCGTTTAGCTGCTGAATGCGATCCTTCAGCACCGTCATGTCGGCATTGCTTTCCGCCTGCGTCTTTCTCAGGGCTGCAATCGTTTCCTGACCGCCTTCCAACGCCTTGCGCAGGGCCGCATTTTCCTGTTTCAGGGCTTCGATGTCATTGGCCTGGACAGAGACCATCCGGCCGAGCTCATTCTGAACCTGTTTCAAAGCCTGCCTGCTCGCGCAGCCCGCCAAAAGCAGCAGGCAAACGAGCAGGTATAGCGATTTTTGGATGTTAGACATGGGCCTTCCGGTTCACGCCGCTATTTATTCTTGAACGTAAAATTGGCCCTTCTGTTTTTGGCCCAGGCTTCCTCGTTGTGACCGGGATCCAGAGGGCGTTCCTTTCCATAGCTGATCGTGGCAATATCAGCCTTGTTGACGCCGAGGTCAACGAGATACTTCATGGATGCTTCGGCGCGTCGCTGTCCGAGGGCCAGGTTGTATTCCACGGTCCCCCGCTCGTCGCAATGGCCTTCGATCGCCAGCGCATAATTCTTGCTTTTCAGCAGCCAGTCGGCGAGTTCCTTCAGGGTCTCTCTTGCTGCGGGCTCAATGATTGACTTGTCGAAGGCAAAACGGATGTCTTTAAATTCGATTTTCGCCACTTTTTCCGGAACGGCAGCGGCGTCCTCCTTCAGTGCCAGTTCTCTCGCATCGTCCTTAGGCGGGGCAGGAACGAGCGCAGGCTTCGTTTCCGCAGCGGCCGCTTTCTGTTCACCCGCGACCAAGCCCTCGTCTTTTGAAACGGCTTTTTTTGCACAACCCGTCATAAACATCAGGAAAACACAAAAAACCAACATTGCGATTCCGATAACTGTTGCACTTCTTTTCATTTTTAATAATCCTCCCCTCTCTTAGTTTTTTGAACCCATTTTATGATACGTTTCCAACCATCTTTTGACATGCCATTCAGAGGAACCTACGAGCTCGAATTCTCTATGCTTTTCTGTCCGCCTTTTCAGATTCTTCTTTGCCGCATCGCCCCTCAGGACTACCATTTTCAGCAACTGCTGCTACATATGAAGGCATTTAAACACAACCCGTCCGCATACGTCAATATAAAAAAATGGATTTTTTTACGGCTTCAGGCGGGGCGACCAGGCAGGGCTTATACACCCGAAGGGATTTTCGTATAATATCCTGATATTTGAGCCGTTTGCATTCATGACAGCGATCTTGCCGGCCCCATGGCCCCTCTGGCTGAAGGCCACATACCGGCCGTCCGGTGACCAGGACGGCGACTCGTTGTCGCCCGTCTTGGGGCCGATCTGCATCAGGCTGCCGCCGTCCTCGCTGATGGAGATTATGTGGAAACGGCCGTTTTTCGAACCTTCGTAGGCGATCCGGTTTCCATTGGGCGACCATGCGGGAGATGTGTTGTAGTTGCCCTCGAAGGTCAATCGCCTCACCCGGGCGCCGTCGCTGTCCATCACGAAGATCTGCGGCGATCCGGAACGATTGGACACAAAGGCGATCCGGCGGCCGTCGGGCGACCAGACCGGGGATACGTCAATGGAAAATTCATGGGTCAGCCGTTTCAACTGACCGCTGGCGAGATCCAGTTGATAGATTTCCTCATTCCCATCCTTGCTCAGGGTCAGCAGCAGCTTTTGCCCGTCGGGCGACCACCCCCCTGAAAGATTGAGTCCCCTGAACTCGGACATCTTCCGGGTGCGGTAATCCTTGAGGCGGCGGAAATATAGGTCCGGATTTCCTTCCTTGTAGGAGATGAAGCCGATGGTCCGGCCGTCCGGAGACCACCGGGGGGAAAGGGTAATCGATTTGTAGTTGGTCACTCTGGTCAGGCCGGACCCGTCGAAATTGATGGTGTGGATATCCGATGACCGGCCCCGTTTCACGACGAAGGCGATCTTCGTATCGAAGACGCTGCCATCCCCGGTCAGGGTCTGGGTAATGTCGCGGGCCATCCCGCGCACCAGCTCTTTTTGCTCCTCCATCCGGCCTGTGTACCGTTTTTCAAGAATCCGTTCGCCCCGGACCGCATCATAGAGGCGGAACTCCGCATTGAGATTCCGCCCCTTCCGGCTGAATCCGCCTTTCACGAGATACTCGGCGCCGATGACCGTCCAGTCGGGGAAACTGACCTTGCCTCCGCTATAGGGAAGCTGCTTCGGGTCTTCCAGAAAGGCTCCTCGGGGAAGCATCCGGATATAGCCGGTCATCTCCAGGTAGCGGCTCAATGCATCGGAGAACCCTGTCGATAAATCGTCCTTCGCCGCATCGGGACCCAAATCCTCGAAATCGACGACGGCGACGGGAAACCGCTGAAAAGCCGGCGAATCGATATCGATATAGACCTTTTCCGCCGCCGGTGCGCCCCGGCCCCAGAACAGCAGCAGAAGCAGGATCGTACATAGGGTTATTGCCGTACGTCTCATTTGCATCGCCTTTCTCACAATTTTGACGGCTGCGTAAAAAGTCCGGATGCTTGGGGACATGACAGAGTCGTGTCCCCATACTGCATCCTTCGTCATTGGGAAAATGGGGACACGACTGCGTCATGTCCCCATGCGCGCCTTGCCTGCGGAGCTTTTTACGCAGCCGTCGTGTTCGGCTCCGCCGGATCAGCGCAACTCGTCGGAACGGAACCGGATGCCGATTTCGATACTGTCGCCCCGGATCCAGAAAGGCAGAGGCGGCAACGGGCTGGCCTTTTTAATGGCCCGGACGGCGGAATCGTCAAAGTACCGGTTGCCAGACCTTTTTTCAAAGCCGATATCCACAACCGCGCCGTTGCGCAGTATCCTTGCGTTGATGACGGTTTCCACATTGCCTTTGGGGAGAATTCCCTGGGGCAGCGACCACTGTCCCCGGATCCTCGCCCAGATTTCCGCATAATAGGGGTCCATCCTCTGGCCGGCGTCGGCCTGGCCGGTCTGCCCTTCCGCCTGCACCGCCGGCGGCGGTTTTGACAACGCCTGGACCCTGTCCCTTATGGCGGCCAGGGCCTTTCCAATGCTGTCGGCCGGTTTTTTCAGAACCTCTTCTCGCTTTAGCGGAACCGCAGCCGTCGTTTCCACCGGCTTCCTGAGGACAATCGCGGACGGCGCCGGTTGCGGCTGCAGGATCTCCCGCGACAGAGAGGAAACGGCCGTCCCCTTCAACATCCGGTTGGAAAGACTGACCAGTTGAACGGTATGAACCGGTCCGAAAGTCCACTTCGGTACAGGCATGTTTGTTGAAAAAATAAAGAAAGACAGCAGGATAAGATGGATGAACGCCGAAAATCCGAGCATGCGACCGAAACGTGCGCCGCCGTCAGGGCCTGCCCTGCGGAACCGGGAGAAAATCATTTTACTTCCTCGGGCGGCTCGGTGATCATGCCCAGTTTGTCAACGCCGGCTTTTCTGATCTCCGACATGACCTCGACGACAAATCCGTAGGGGATTGTCTTGTCCGCCCGCATGAAAATTTCCCTGTCGATCCGGCTGGTAAAAATGCTCTCTAATTTTGTCCGGAGATCGCGCATCGGAATCTTGTTTTTGTTGATGAAGATATCCTTGGCCGGAGTGATGGTCAGGATCAGCTTTTCTTCCGCCACATCGATGCTTTTTGCCTTCACGCGCGGCAGGTTCACATCGATGCCCATCTGCAGCATCGGCGCCGTGACCATGAAGATGATCAGCAGCACCAGGACGACATCCACCAGAGGCGTCACATTGATGTCGGCCATGGGTCTGTTCTCGGAATTATTGCGCCGGCGAAAGGTTTTCATGGCAGTCTATTTGATCACGTAATAACGTTCGATGATGTTGAGCAACTCCGAGGAAAAATTATCCATTTCCTGTGTCATGTTCTTGATCCGGTTCAGATAGTAATTATAGAAAATGACGGCGGGAATGGCCGCGGCCAGACCGGCGGCGGTTGCAATCAGCGCTTCGGAGATCCCCGGCGCCACGACGGCAAGCGTCGCCGACCCCCTGGCCCCGATGTCCTTGAAGGTGTTCATGATGCCCCAGACGGTTCCGAAGAGCCCGATAAAAGGGCTGGCGCTGCCTGTCGTGGCGAGAAAACCCAGCGTGCTTTCCAGCTTCGTGCTTTCGGAATCGCGGGCGCGGTTCAGAGCCCGCTCCACGTTGTCGATCCGGCTCATTTCGAGGGAAAACCGGTCCGCTCCCTCCTGTTCCTTCCCGGCCGGCGACTCCTTGATGACCTTCGTGACCTTGACCAGCTCGGTGTACCCGGAGCGGAAGATCTCGGCAATGGGTGAGTTGCTGTACTTTTTTGATTCCGGAAATATTTCCGAAAGTTTTGCCCCCTTCATATAAGCGTCCAGGAATGCGTCGTTTTCCTTTTGCACCTGGCGGAAGACTCTGTATTTCATCAAGATGATGGCCCAGGAAATCACGGAAAACAAAAGCAGCAGCAACAGGACAAACTGAACCATCAGCCCGGCATTGAGAACCATATTCAGCACGCTGCCTTGAAAATCCCCCCCCAGGGCGCCAATGGCAACAAATGAAATATCTTTCACTTTAACCTCCTCGGATGCAACGTAAACGGCGTTACCTATAATGGAAAAAAAACCCCTTGTCAATGATGATGAACGAAATTTCCCCCTTCCTTCACCCTTCCCCTCCCCTACTTATCACTCCTTCCTTGATTCTTCCCCGTCAGGTGGGAGGAGATAGGGGCGATGACCCGATGTCATAAAATCTTGACAAGGCGGGTCTGTTAAGATAATAAAACGCTCCCGGTCGGGGAACAGAGATTTTTTTAGGCCGATGTAGCTCAGCCGGTAGAGCAACTGATTCGTAATCAGTAGGTCCGCGGTTCGAATCCGCGCATCGGCTCCAGATTGAGATCTTCGCATCATCGTTGAAAAATAGTTCGCAAACTACGAATCCTTGGAACAACCATCTTTATGAAAACATCCGATAAATGCCTTGTAAGCGTGGTGATGGGCAGCGATTCCGATCTCGGCGTCATGGAAGAGTCCATGAAGATCCTCAAGGACTTCCAGATCCCCTGCGAGGTCGTACTCACGTCTGCCCACCGGTCGCCGGAACGGACATCGGCCTTTGCCGGAGAGGCGGCCGGGCGCGGCGTCCGCGTGATCATCGTCGGAGCCGGCGCTGCGGCGCACCTGGCCGGGGTGATCGCTTCGCAGACGTTGCTGCCGGTCATCGGGGTTCCCATCGACGCTACCGCCCTGCGGGGGCTGGATGCGCTGCTGTCCACCGTGCAGATGCCCAGCGGCGTCCCCGTAGCCGCCATGGCGATCGGAAAGGCCGGCGCAAAAAATGCCGCCCTGATGGCCATCCGGATCCTGGCCCTTGCCGACGAGGCCCTCCAGATAAAATTACAGAAATACATCGAACAAATGGCCCGGGACGTGGAGCGAAAACAGGCCAGTCTGAATGCCGCAAATACTTGAAATCAATCCCGTTAAACCTCAAGATGCACTGATCCGCCGGGCCGTTGTGGTTTTGCAGGCAGGCGGCGTCGTCGCCTTCCCGACGGAAACATTCTACGGGCTCGCAGCGGATGCCATGAACGGCGACGCCATCGAGCGGATATTCGCGATCAAGGGGCGGGCGTTCAGCAACCCGATCGCCCTGATTGCCGGCGACAAAAGCGGGATCGGCGCGCTTGTCGCGGAAATTCCCGCCGCCGCGCAGAGGCTCATGCAGGCCTTCTGGCCGGGCCCGCTGACGCTGCTGTTTTCGGCCTCGTTCCGGATCAGCCCGCGCCTGACCGCCGGGACCGGTAAGATCGGCATCCGGGTTTCCAGCCACCCCATCGCAGCCGGTCTTGCCAGGCGCCTGGACGGCCCCATCACCGCAACCAGCGCCAATCTTTCCGGCGCGCCCGAGTGCAGCACCGCCGCGGAGGTGCTGGCAAATCTGGGCGATTGCGTCGATCTCGTCATCGACGGCGGAGCCACACCGGGTGGCAAGGGCTCGACTTTGTTCGACATCACTTCGGATCCGCCCGCCTGCCTGCGGGAAGGGGCGATCTCCCGCCTGATCATTCAGGAAGCGCTCAAAAACGCTTAGCGCTGACTGATGAGGATATAGCCGGTTAAAATGCTCCGCTGCGGCAAAGCCCATTTCCATCAGTCACTCCGGGCGCACATGAGATGAAGGAAAGGGTGGTCCTGTCCGATCAACCGGCGGGCCAGAGGCGGTCGGCGTGATGCTCCATCAGCGCGATCAAGCCGTCCGTATCTTTTTTCCGGACCAGTATTTTGAGTTCAGAGAGCATCTCTTCGTAACGATCGAGGATCGGATCGATGTCCGGATTCAGGACCATGATTTCGGCAGAGAGCCTGACGTGCGGGCGCAGGATTTTTTTGACGAGTTTCATTTTTTCATCAAAGGCAGGGGTGCTGAAAGGACTCAGTTCCGCCGGGCGGACGCCCGCTTCACTCAGGACCATGCCCATGAGCAGTGAATTGAGGTGATTGAGCCCCTGCACGAGCGCCATGCGGCGGTCATGCTCTTCCGGCGTCGTCTCCACGATCCGGGCGCCGGCCGCCTGCAGGACGGAGCGCAGCCAGGGCAGCCAGCGCCTTGTCCGCGCCGGGCACAGGACGATATGCCGTCCACGCACGGATCGAACCTGCGGTCCGAAGAGCGGATGGCAGCCGATCACCTCGGACCGGCTGCATTTGAGCATGGCCTCTACGGGCGCGGTTTTCAGGGAGGTGAGATCCATCAGCAGGCTCTCTTGATGGAGCAACGGCCCGATCGCTTCGATGATCCCGACGGTTTTCCCGATGGGAACGCTGACGACAACGACGTCGCAGGCTCCGGCCAGTCCTGCGGGCGTCAGCTTCGTCTTTTCATCGCAGACTGCCACAGTAAAGCCCTGCTTCCCGAGAAAGCCGGCAAACCACCGCCCCATGCCGCGCGTCCCGCCGATGACGCCGATCCGTATCTGTTTCATACCCTGACCGCCTTCTGCCTAAGCCAGTGATCGGCCAGGACGATATTGACCATCGCCTCGCAGACCGGCACGATTCTCGGAATGACTGATACATCATGGCGGCCTTTCACGTTGAGCACAACCGGTTTGCCGTGGATGTCCACCGTCTGCTGAGCTTTGGCGATCGAGGCAATGGGTTTGCAGGCGACGCGGATGACAATGTCCTGCCCCGTGCTGATCCCGGCCAGAATCCCGCCCGCGTGGTTGGACGTAAAACCCTCGGGCGTCATGGGATCATTTGCCTGAGATCCGGTCATCTGCGCGACCTCGAAGCCGGCCCCGATTTCAACGCCCTTGACCGTGCCGATGCCCATGAGAGCCCCGGCCAGATCGGCGTCCAGCTTGTCAAAAACCGGTTCCCCGAGACCGGGCGGGCAGCCCCTGACCACGATTTCCACAATACCCCCCAGGGAATCTCCGTTGCGTGCGGCTTCCCGGAGCTTTTCCAGCATGCCTGCCGCCGCCTCCGGATCGGGGCAGCACAGTTCATTGCTGCGAATTTTTTCGCTGTCGATCATGTCCGCCACGCACAGGGAAGCATCCGCAACAATCCCGCCCAGCGCCTTCGTGTAGGCCGTCACACTCATTCCCGCCCGGTCGATGATTTTCGCGGCAACGGCCCCGGCGGCGACGCGCGCCGCCGTCTCCCGGCCCGAAGCGCGTCCGCCTCCCCGGTGATCGCGGACGCCATACTTGTGAAAGTACGTGAAATCGCCGTGCCCCGGACGGAAGACCTCTTCCAGGGCGTCGTATTCGCCTTCCCGTGCGTCTTTATTGCGTATCAGCAGCGAAATCGGCGTCCCCGTCGTCCGGCCGTCAAAGACCCCGGAAAGGATCTCCACGGCGTCCGCCTCCTGCCGGGATGACGAGGCGTCTGAGAGTCCCGGCCTGCGCCGGTTCAGGGCGCCCTGAATATCCCGCTCCGCGAGGTCGATGCCGGGCGGACAGCCATCCACGATGGCCCCCGTGGCCGGGCCGTGAGACTCTCCCCACGTCGTCACACTGAAAAGAACACCGATCGTATTTCCCGACATGACCATTCTCCTTTATGACGCAAGTTTCGAGAAAATCTCATCCACGATTTCATCAAGGGACTTTCCCGACGTATCCACGCATATATCGGCCGCTTCCCGATAAAAGGGGGCGCGTGCCGCCATAACGGCGCCCGTTTCATCGGCCGGCTCACTGCCGGTCAGCGACGGCCGCCTCTGTTCGTTATTTGTATCCGCCTGCATGCGCGCGATGACGGTCTGCGCATCAGCGTCCAGCCAGATCAATCGCCCTTTGTGCTTCAGCAGTCTGACATTTTCCGGATCCAATACCGCGCCGCCGCCGGTTGCGATCACCGCCGCATCAATCCCGGACAGCTCCCGGATGACGTCTTTTTCCCGCTCCCGAAAAAATTCCCAGCCCTTTGCCGCGACCATTTTCTGAATGGACTGCCCGCCGCGCTTTTCGACGATTTCATCCGCGTCGTAAAAATCAAGGTCCAGTCTGTCTGCAAGCAGTCTTCCCACGGCAGACTTTCCTGTGCCGCGGTAGCCGATCAGCACAATGTTCATGTCAGCCTTCCGAGGGCGTCCCAGAAGCCCGGAAAAGATTTGTTGACGCACTGTTCGTTTGCGATCTTCATGCCCGGCGCCGCCAGCCCCGCCACGGCGAAACTCATGGCAATCCGGTGGTCGTTATAGGTCTCGATTTGAGCGCCCCGCGGGCGGCCGCCGTCGATGATCAGGCCGTCCGGCGTTTCCCGGGCCCCGACGCCGATCCGGTTCAATTCCGTCACGAGCGAGGCGATACGGTCGCTTTCCTTGATCCGCAGGTGGGCGCAATTGCTGATCACCGTCCTTCCCGGCCGGAAGGCCGACAGCACGGCCATGGTCGGCGCCATGTCGGGCATGTCGCCCATGTCGAAATGACATTCCCCCTGCGGCAGCTTGTGACCGGTCACTTCAATCCATGACTCGCCGCGGCGGACGACACATCCCAGTTGTTCCAGAAAATCCAGCAGACCCAGATCCCCCTGGCAGCTTTTTGGATTTATATTCATCACCGTTACAGCCCCACGGCACAGGGCCGCCGCCAGGAAAAAATAGGAAGCGCTGGAGGCGTCTCCGTCCACGGCATATTCGCGGCCCTGATAACACTGCTTTCCCCGTACGTGGTAATTACGGTCGTCCTCGGACGTCAAGATTGCGCCGAACGCCCGCATGACTTCAATGGTCATGTCGATGTAGGGCTGCGAAACGGTGTGTCCTTCGAGCCGGATGCTCACATCCCCCCCGGCGTATGGCGCGCTGAGCAACATCGCAGAGATATACTGGCTGCTGTCCGCATCCCGGAAGGCCACCTGCCCTCCCCTGAGGCCGGACGCGTCGATCCGGACGGGAGGATAACCCCTGTCGTCCTTCGTATACAGGACAACGCCAAGGGACTCAAGGGCCTTCAGGAGCGGTCGCAGAGGCCTTTCACGCAGACGGGCCTCTCCCGTCACGACCGTCGTCCCTGTTCCCAGGCACGCCAGGGCCGTCAGAAACCGCAGGGCCGTTCCGTTATTTCCCACGAAGAGTTCTTTTTGGGGGTTGGCGATGCGCCCGCCCGTTCCGGTTACAATCAGATCATCGCCCTCGACGCGGATGCCCGCCCCGAGATCGCCGAGCGCATCCGTCAGATAGCTCGTATCTTCGGAAAACAGGGCATTGCGCAGGCGGGATGTGCCCGCGGCCAGCGCGGCCGTCACGAGCGCCCGCTGCGTGTAGCTTTTCGAACCGGGCACGCTGACGGCGGCCTTTAATTGACCGACGGGATGGATTTCAATCATACCTGCTCCTTCATACCGGACGAGGAATCCCGGATGCAGACGTCAGATGCTCCAAAACAACCTGCCGCATCAGGGCCCGGGGCGGTTCCTGACCCGTCCAGAGCCTTATCTGCTGTGCGCCCTGGTAAACGAACATGTCGAGCCCGGAAAGCGTCCGGCATCCGGCCGTCTCGGCCGCCTTCAACAGGCTTGTCTGCAGCGGGTTGTAGATCACATCCACGACCAAGGCATAACGAGTTAGAAAGCTGTCTTCAACGGGCTTTTCGTCGATATGCGGAAACATTCCCACGGGCGTCGTATTGATCAGGATGTCCGCCTTGATCTTTCCAATATTTTTGAGAGATTCATACGGGCAGCCCCAGTCCTGCGCGAGCTCTCTGCCTTTTCCCTCGGTCCGGTTGACGATTACCGGATGGCCTCCTTCCCGGACGACACCGTAGAGGGCGGCCCGCGCCGTTCCGCCGGCCCCCAGGATAATGACTGTCTTTCCCTCCATTTCAACCTGTTCCTTGAGCGACTGGATCAGCCCCCGCCAGTCCGTATTGTGGCCGGTCAGCCGGCCGTTGTCATTGACAACGGTATTGACGGCCCCGATCCGGAGCGCCTCGTCATCCAAATCATCGAGATACTCCATGATCTCGCTTTTGAACGGGATCGTGACGCTTACGCCCCGAATATCCATGCCCCGAAGGCCCTGCACGGCGCCGGGCAGATGCCGGACGCACAACGGCACATAACAGCCCGGAAGGCCCATCTCCTTGAGGGCCGCATTGTGCATCAGCGGCGACAGGCTCTGGGCCACCGGGTTGCCGAACAGCGCGTAAATCATCACGGGGCTCTCCTTAAAATATCCATGATTTTATTCATTTCCGTGATGGTCAACTGGCCCGATGCGGACTGGCCGCCCCTGCGCAACGACACATAACTCAGATATGATCCCAGCATGGGCGCGGCGATGCGGCTGATCCGCCCTTGGGGCCCCATGCAAAAGTTGATCAGGGCGATGTCTTCGCGCTCGGCGGCGTCCATCAGGCCGAGCACGCGCAGATTGTCCTGCGGGGTCCCGGCCCATGTGACGATTTTGACAATGTCGGCGCCCGCTCTGACGCACCTCCGGAAAAGTGATCTCAATGTCTTCAGCGGCGGCGTCCGCTCAAAATCGTGATGCGACACGATGAGCGCAGTCCGGCGCTGCAGATGAACGATGGTCTCACGGAGATCGTCCCGCAGCGCGCGCTCCGTCTCCAGCTCCACATCCACATAATCAACCCCCAGGCCGACGGCTTCTTTCAGGCAGTCGATCCGGCGTCTCTCCTGCAAGGGGTCGCCCGCGGCCACCGGGCGATGCGTGACCAGAACCTGCACGGTCTCGCCGCAGGCCCTGACCTGTTCGATCAGCTCGACCAGCCGTCCTTTATGAATCAGATCCATGCGCAGTTCAATCACGTCCGCCACAGCCGCGCTGCCCTCAATGGCCCGCATCGCCCCGGCATGCGTCCTTGCCGTAATCGGAATGCAGATCACAGGACGGCCCTCCCGCGGGGATAAGCCCCCAGAATCTTCATAAAGGAGGTCGATGCTTCCAGGTCCTTCAGGCAAGCTCTGATGTTCTCGTCGTCTTCGTGTCCGTCCGCGTCGGCAAAAAAGAGATATTCCCAGGAAGGGGAGAGCCCTCTCCCTCTGTCCCTGGCCGGATATGATGCAATCTTCAGCAGGTTGATCCCGCGTTCGGCGAAGGGTCGCAATGCCTGATACAGGGAGCCCGGCGCGTCCGACGTCCCGAAGATCAGCGAAGTCTTGTCGGCGCCCGTCCGCTGTCTCGTCCCCGCCCCCGTCCCCATGATCAGAAACCGCGTGGTGTTGGACGCATGATCTTCTATATTTTCCTCAAGGATATTCAATCCATAGACTTCCGCCGCCATGCGGCTGCCCAGGGCGGCGCCGTCGGGAGTTCCCGGCATCAGGGCGGCCGCCGCGGCGGTGCTCTTCGTTTCGATCAGTTCCGCCTCCGGCAGATTCGTTCGCAACCAGCTCTGGCACTGGGCCAGCGCCTGGGGATGGGAATAGATCTTGCGGATCCGGACGGCGCTTTTTTCCGCGGAAAGCAGGCAGTAGCCGATGCGCAGCAGAATCTCGCCGCGGATTTTCAGGGATGTGGCAACCAGGCGGTCCAGGGTCAGATTGACGGCCCCCTCCAGAGAGTTCTCCACCGGGACAACGCCCCAGTCCGCCTTTCCGCGCTCCACGGCGTCAAAGACCTGATAGATCGTTTTCTGCAGAGAAATCGTCGTGCTCGCGCCAAAATGGGACCGCGCGGCCAGGTGGCTGAAAGACGCCTCCGGACCGAGGCAGGCCGCCGTGACCGGTGACTGCAAGGCCCGCGATGCGGACAGAATCTCTCTGTAAATGGCCGTCAGGGCGCCCTGCGGCATAGCCCCCTGATTGGCGGCCGCCAGGCTGTCATAAACCGCCGCTTCCTGCGCGGGATCGTAAATCTCCAAGCCCCGTTCCACCTTGATCCGGCCGATTAAAAGGGAAAGATCGGCGCGCGCGCTGAGCAGCTTCACAATTTGCCTGTCCGTGACCAACACTTTCGCCCGAAGTTTTCCCAATGATCGATCCGTCATGTCCTCAATCCCTCAATGGTTTCGCGCAACAGGTCGTCCGGCACACCGCCGTTGATAAAGGGAAGGCCGATCTTCTTGAGCAGCACAAAATGGATAGTATCCCCGTCTTTTTTCTTGTCCCGCTGCAGCCCGGACAGAATATCTTCTGTTGCCAGATCTTCCGGAATGCCGCAGGCCAGAGAAAGCGACGCAATGAGCCCCTCGATGCGCTCCCGATCTTCTGCGGGCAGTCCATAGAGCTTCTGCGACATCCGGGCGGCGGCGATCATGCCGACGGCGACGGCGTTGCCATGAGAAATCCCGTATTCCGACGCCGACTCCAGGGCGTGCCCCAGGGTGTGTCCGAAATTCAGGATGCGGCGCAGCCCCTGTTCCCGTTCGTCCATCTCCACAATGCCCTTTTTGATCGTGCAGACTCGCTGGATGATTGCTTCCAGAAATGGCCTGTTCCGTGACCGGATGGCCTCAACGTCGGCCTCCAGTTGCCGAAACAAGGATTCACTGTCGATTATCCCGTATTTGACGACCTCGGCCAGACCGTTCTGATATTCCGCATCGGGCAGGGTATCCAGGCACTTGATATCAATGAAAACACCGACCGGCTGGCAGAACGTCCCCAGTAGATTCTTGCCCTGCGGGAGGTCAATCGCCGTCTTGCCGCCGATACTGCTGTCCACCTGTGCCATCAGTGTGGTGGGAACCTGGATGCAGGGGACGCCGCGCATATAGACGGAAGCGATAAAGCCCGCCAGGTCGCCCACAACGCCGCCTCCCAGCGCGATCAGGGCGCATTTGCGGTCCGCGCCGAGATCAAGCAGTTTGCCGGCGATATCCAGCACCGACTGGACATTTTTCGACCGTTCCCCTGCCGGGAAAACGATCAGATCAGACCGGACGCCCATTTTCGTCAAATGGGCCAGCAGCGTTTCGCCATAAAGCGTCCCGACACAATCGTCCGTCACAATCACGTAACGGCCGGCGATGCGGCTGTTGGCGATCATCATGGCGATGCGGTCGAAAATATCATAACCGATGCAGATTTCATAGGATTGAGACTGTTTGCGGTCCAGATGAACCTTCAATTTTTTCATAACGACCTCTGTTTTTTTTATTGGCAATGTATCGATGATGACATCGACCTCATGGCCGTCTCCAGAATCCGGATTTCGTCCATCAACTGGTAGTATTTTTCGGGTTTGAGCGACTGCATGCCGTCGGAAACCGCCTTTTCCGGTTCCGGATGCACCTCTACGATCAGGCCGTCCGCCCCCACGGCCAGCGCCGCCCGGCTCAGGGAAATCACATATTTCCAGGTTCCCGCAGCATGACTGGGGTCGATGATCACGGGCAGATGCGTCATCTCCTTCAGGACGGGGACCGCGCTGATATCCAAGGTGTTGCGGGTTGACGTTTCAAAGGTGCGGATGCCCCGTTCGCAGAGAATCACCTGCTCGTTGCCCGCCGAAAGAATATATTCGGCCGACATGAGCAGCTCTTCAATGGTTGTCATCATCCCGCGTTTGAGCAAAACCGGCTTGCGAGATTGGCCGACCTTTTTCAAAAGCGCAAAATTCTGGATGTTCCGCGCCCCGATCTGCAGAATATCGACGTAGGATTCCACGAGGTCCACATCGCCGGGATTGACCACCTCCGTCACCACGGGCATGCCCGTCTTTTCCCGGACCCTCTCCAGGATCTTCAGGCCCTCTTCTTCCATCCCCTGGAAGCTGTAAGGCGACGTGCGCGGCTTGAACGCCCCGCCCCGGACAATGTGCGCCCCGCCTTTTTTGACGATATAAGCCGTTTCCATCATCTGCTCTTCGCTTTCCACGGAACAGGGACCGGCCATCACCACAAAGTTCGGACCGCCGATCGCCACGTCTCCCACCGGAATGATCGTCCGCTCCTGGCGGCTTTCCCGGCTGGCCAGTTTATAAGGCTTCAGAATGGGCATTGTTTTTTCCACGCCCGAGAGCGACTCGGCGTACTTCAGACAGCTCTTGCCCCGGTCGTCGCCGACGGCACCTATGATCGTTCTCTCCACCCCCCGCGACGGATGGGGCTTGTACCCGACCGATTCAATCCACTGGATCACCCGGTTGATCTGGGTTTCCGTCGCGTTCTTTTTCATAACGATGATCATTTTCTTTCCCTCCTTCAATAAAAAAGCCATGTGAGGGTTTTGACCCCGCCCATGGCTCCGAGTGAAAATAAAAAAGCCGTGGGCGGTCGCCTTCGATCCGCCCACGGCTTAAGTCATTAATTTAATTTATGTTAATGGCTTAAGGGCAATGGGCAGACCCATGGATAATAATAGCCCCAAAAGCCATTAAACGTTCCATTTGCGGTCTTTGTGTCCATTGCTTAAACCTTTCTTAATTGGGCGCATAAAATCAGAGTCTAAACTGATTGTCAAGGAATATTTTTATTGACAATTCGCTTCAAGACGTTTGATATTGCATCCGACAATGCGAAGACGGGATTCCGATGATCGACAACATTCTGACAGTTTTTAACAACCTCCGGATTCAGGACATCTTTGATATCCTGATCATCTGGATCATGACATCGGTGGTGCTGATCTGGTTCAAGGAGCGGGCGTCCCGCTTCGTCTTCATCGGAATCGGCCTGCTGGGGGTTATTTATCTGACGGCCCGCTTCTTCCAGCTTTACCTGACAACGGTCGTCCTGCAAGGCTTCTTTGCCATCCTGCTTTTCGTTTTGGTCGTTATTTTCCAGGAAGACCTCCGGCGGTTTTTTGAACAACTGGCCATGTGGGGTCGCCTCCGGCAGAAATTCTTCGACAAGCAGCCTGTTCATCAGGCCGCCGAAACCATCGCACAGGCCGTTTCCAATCTGGTCCGGAAACGCATCGGCGCCCTGATCGTCATCAAAGGAGAAGATCCCCTCGACCGTCATCTCAACGGCGGCGCCCTGTTGAACGGCGCCCTGAGCCAGCCCCTGCTGGAGAGCATTTTTGATCCTCATTCCGCCGGACACGACGGCGCCGTCGTGATCGAAGGCAACCGGGTGCCGCAGTTCGGCTGTCACCTGCCGCTGTCCATAAACGCCGGCCGCTTTGGCCCGCTGGGTCTCCGGCATACGGCTGCGCTGGGCCTTTCGGAACGCTGCGACGCTCTGTGTGTCGTGGTCTCCGAGGAAAGGGGAACCATCAGCCTTGCAAAGGGGGAACATATTCGCGAGCTCGTCAATGCCGCCGCTCTGCGGGTCGAACTCGAATCCTTTTACGCCCAGAAGGCGCCAAAACGGGAAACCAGACCGGTCGTCCACTGGCTCAGGGAAAATTCCCGGGAAAAGATCATCGCCCTGCTGCTGTCCTGTATCCTCTGGGTCGCTTTCGGATATCAGAAGGAATCCGTGCGGCGGGATTTTACCGTTCCCGTGGAATATCTGAACGTCTCACCGGACTGGGTAATCGAAAAACCGAAAATCACCGACGTCGAGATCATGCTCATGGGTCCGCCGCAGGCCTTTCAGCTCCTCAATCCGGATTCGCTGAAGGTCTCTGTGGATCTGTCCCAGGTCCGGGAAGGACGGCACGAAATCGCTCTATCAAAGGACATGGTCAAAAAACCCTCCAGTCTGACCGTGGTGGGGATCAATCCCGCCCGGCTCGGAATGACCGCATCCCGGCTGGTCGAAGCATCCCTGCCCGTACAGGTGGTCACCCAGGGCCGCCCGCCGGACGGCCAGTCCGTGCAGAAAATCAGCGTATCGCCCCCGGACGTCACGGTTTTAATTCTAGGCAAATTAAATCAAAACGGCGTCCGGATCAGAACGGAGCCGATTGATTTGGGAAAATTGACTTCGTCCAAGATACTGGAAGTCAGACTGATTTTACCGTCGCACGTCCAATTCGCAGGGGGAAAGCCGCCCGTCGTCACGGTCACGATCAAACTCACGAAATCGAACCGCCCGGACAGCAGGCCGTTGCCGTAAAGGAAGAAGCAAGGGATAAAGGAATATGCCCAGACCGACAAAATCCAGATCACAAAAGGCCGGGCTGCCGCCGGGCTCCCTGGTCCATATCGGCGAAAAATTGAGCGAGACAACGAAGGTCACACTGCTCGATTATGACGGAGACCACTATCTTGAAAAAAACATTGATCACATAGAAGAGCTGCGCGCTTTCATGGACCGGCAGACGGTATCCTGGGTGCATATCGAAGGCATTCACGATACCCGCGTCCTGGAACAGTTAGGCGATGTATTCGGGCTTCACCCCCTTATTTTAGAGGATATCCTGAACACAGACCAGCGCCCCAAAATGCAGGACATGGGCGACTATATATTCATCGTTCTCAAGCGATTCTGCAATACCTGCGATGAGCACAGTGACATCACAGCGGAGCAGGTCAGCGTCATCCTTGGCCCCAAATATGTGATATCCTTTCAGGAACGAAAAGAAGCCCTGCTCGATCCGATTCGGGAACGCATCAAAACATCCAAGGGACGGATCCGCAAGACCGGCGCCGATTATTTAGCCTACGCCATCATTGACATGATTCTGGACTCCTATTTCGGCATCCTCGAAACGCTGGGCGAAAAAATAGAGATTGAGGAGGAGGCCTTGGTGAATAATCCTGCCCAATCCACATTACGGGCGATCCAGCATCTGAAGCGGGATATGATCTTTCTGAGGAAATCGATCTGGCCGCTGCGAGAGAGCATCAGCGCCCTCGAACGCAGTGAATCACCGCTGATTCAGGACGCGACAGGCATCTACCTGAAGGACATCTACGATCATGCCATCCAGATCATCGACACCGTGGAAACCTACCGGGAAATGCTCTCCGGCATGATTGATATTTACCTGTCCAGCCTCAGCAACCGGATGAACCAGGTCATGAAGGTGCTCACCATCATCGCCACGATTTTCATCCCCTTGACCTTCCTGGCGGGCGTCTACGGGATGAACTTCAAGCATTTCCCGGAGCTTGAATGGCACTGGGGTTATCTGCTCTTCTGGATCATCAGCATGACCATTGCCGTGGTCATGCTGATCCTCTTCAAACGAAAAAAATGGCTCTGATCCGTTGACGAGCCGGCGATCATGATTATTTTGATTTATAATTCATGTGAATTCCGATAAGGGAACAGCCCTTGGGGAGACCCTTGGAAGCCAAATAAAACCATATTGATGAAGGAGGCTTGACATGAGTGTTTTTACAGCAAGTGACATTGTTGAATTTGCCATCAGAATTGAAGAAAACGGGGCCAATTTTTACCGGTTTGCCGTGCAGATCGCCGGAGATGAGGGTACGAAGAATCTCTTTGATCAGTTAGCGAACATGGAACTCCAGCACAAGAAGACCTTCGAGAAAATCTTTGCGGCAATGGATAAGGCCGCCCCGCCGGAGGGTTATGCCGGGGAATACGCCGCCTATCTGCATAACTACGTCGATAACGCCATTATCTTCAAAAAAGAGGCGCTGGATCAGGAACTCGCGAAGGTCAAGGATTCGGCTTCGGCGCTGGATTTCGCCCTTCAGCGCGAGATGGATTCCATCCTGTACTATCACGAAATCAAGGGTCTGATCCCCGCTCATGAATATGCCACGGTCGATAAAATCATCGAAGAGGAACGCAGACATGTAGTCATGCTGTCGGCAATGAAGCAGAAGCAGTACGGCTGCTGACGGCCATTATGAAGAAGCAGATAAGCTTTACACTTTCAGGCCGTATTTTTTGAGCTTGTAGCGCAGCATGCGCTCGCTGATACCCAATAGTTCCGCCGCTTTTGTCTGGTGGTCGCCGGTTTTTTCCATGGCCTCGACGATCAGTTTGCGCTCGAGCTCCTCGACGGACCCCCGCAGCAGCCCTTCGTCCTCCCTGTGGCTGCTCGCGGCGTCAAACATATCCTCGGAAAAAGGAAGATCCTCAATGGAAACAACAGCATCCCTGCAGATGACCACGGCCCGCTCAATGATGTTTTCCAGTTCACGAACGTTTCCGGGATAGTCGTATTTCAGGAGCAGATCGTGGGCCTCGCTGCTGACGCCTTCAATCTCCTTGCCGTTCTCTTCGGCATAGCGCTTCAGGAAATGGTCGATCAGGGCGGGAATATCCTCCTTGCGTTCCCTTAAAGGGGGGATTTCCATGGTGACCACATTCAGCCGGTAGAACAGGTCCTCCCGGAAGAGGCCTTCTTTGACCCGGGTCTCAAGATCATGGTTCGTGGCGCTGATAATGCGGACGTCGGAACGGATCGTCTGATTGCCGCCCACGCGCTGAAATTCCCGTTCCTGCAGAAAACGCAGCAGTTTGACCTGCACCGCGGCGGATAGTTCGCCGATTTCATCGAGAAACAGGGTACCCCCGTCCGCCTCTTCAAACCGCCCGATCCGCCGGGCCGAGGCCCCCGTGAAGGCCCCTTTTTCATGGCCGAACAGCTCGCTCTCGAGCAGATTTTCATGCAGGGCGCTGCAGTTGACCGCGATAATGGGCTTTGCCGAACGCGGGCTGAGGTTATGGATCAGCCGGGCCAGCAGCTCCTTGCCGGTGCCGCTCTCGCCCTGCAGCAGGATCGTTGCCCGGCTGGCCGCGACGCGGCCGGCAATATTGATCAGCGCGCCCATTTTCGGGCTGCGGAAGATGATCCTGTCGGATGTGACGCCCCTGGCGCCCAGTTCCTGGCGCATAATTTCATTTTCCCGGATCAGCGTCCGCCGCTCCGACACGCGGTCGACCAGGATGAGCAGTTCCTCAAATTCAAGGGGTTTGGTGATATAATCGATGGCGCCGGCCTTCATCGCGTCTACTGCCGTCTCAATCGTTCCGTAGGCGGTGATGATGACCACATCGATTTCCGGATTGATTCGCTTGATCTCCTGCAGGACCTGCATCCCGTCCATACCGGGCATCTTGTAATCGAGGAGGACCATATCGAAATGGCCTTTGAGCACGGACTGGATGGCCTGCATGCCGTTTTCCGCCTCGGAAACGGTATGACCCTCCTTGATCAGAAAATCCCGCAGTGTCTCGCGCTGGGACCTGCCATCTTCAACCACCAGGATATTGAGCTTTTTCATGCCTGACCCTTTCCTTTCAACCCTTCTCGCTTTGACTCTCTGCCCCCGATTACCCTCTTTCCGCCGGCAGAACGATTTCAAAGGTCGTCCCCGACCCCTGATCGCTGAAGACAAGAATTTCGCCGCTGTGTCCGCGGATGATCTCATGCGCGAGCGAAAGTCCCAGGCCTAGGCCCTTTTCCTTCGTCGTATATTCGGGGCTGAAGATGCGCTCCACTTCCTCGGCGGTCATGCCGCATCCCGTATCGGCGATCTTGACGCTGATTTTCTCTTTGGACTTCCTTTCCACGGCAATATCAATCGCCCCGCCGCCGGCGATCGATTCCATTGCGTTTTTGATGATATTCAGCAGCGCCTGCTGAAGCTTGTCCATATCCATCGGCACGACGGTCCCGTCGCTTCCCCAGTGAGTCCGGATTTGAATGCCTTTGGCGGCGGCCTCTTCCCGGATCAGGTTCACGATTTTCTGCAGCACCTCGGTCACCGGGTAATCGTGGAACTCCAGCCGCCGGCTCTTCGAAAACGTCAGAAACTCCTCGATGATCCCGTTCAAGCGCCGGATTTCGTCCCGAATGACGCCCGCCAGCGATTGAAATTCTTTCGCCCTGGTTTCATCGGCCGGCTGGAATTCACGCTTCAGCCGCTGGCTGGCCATGCTGACGGCGTTAAGCGGGTTGCGGATTTCATGGGCCACCCCGGCGGCAAGCTGGCCCAGCGCAGACAGGCGCTCCGCTTTGTCCAGCCGTCTTTCCATCTCCACAATGCCCGCCAGGTGTCTGTTCTGATTATGGAACAACAGCCACATGGCCAGCAGGGCAATCAGAACGATCGGTATGGAAAAAATGTACATATTGCGCCGGTTTTCTTCAAGAATCCGGTCCATGCTCTCCCGCTCCAGGCCGATCCGGACAATGCCGGCAATTTTATCATTCATGACAAAGGGCGCCGCCATGTCGAGCAGGCTCCTGCCTGAATGAACGACATTTCGGCTCTCAATCTTCCGTTTACCGGCCCAGATTTCCGACAGGGACATGTCCCCTTCCCGCCATTTCTCCGGCACGCTTCCCGTGGCGCCGAGGATGACGCCCTGGCGGTCCATAATCACAAGATATGCAAGCCCCTGGCTCTGACCTTCCCCCAACTTTTCAAGGGCCTTTTCAATAGATACCCTGGTTCCCCAATACTTCAGTCCTTCCTGATCCAGGGCAATGAGGATCGTACCGCTGCCGTCCTTGCGCTTCAGACCGATATAACCCATATTCAGGCGGTCGAGGGCCTGCACAAATGTCAAGGGAATGTCCCGACGGCCGACGGCCTTGCCGCTTCTGACCTTGGGAACGGGCAGCACCGCTTGTCGATGGAAGTTCAGTTGTGTGACAAGCTGGGTAAAAATTCCGATGCCGATTTCTTTTTCCGTTCCCTTGATCTTTACAGGTGAACGCTGCACGGCCTGCTCAACCGGCAGAGACCGGCTCTGGTAAACCACCTTCCCCCCGGCATTCAGAACGGCCACCATCCACAATCCCTTATCAGCGGCGAATTTCTGCAGGTATTCCTCGCTGACCTTGTTTGCCTTCCATGCCTCATCGATTTCAAGCCCCAGATCGGCAAGGGCGATGGTCAGCATTTTCTGGGGTGAAAAGGCGGCATCCTCGAGAGGGACATAGGACCGCTCCCGACCCCTTTGGAAGGCCATAACGAGATTATTCAGGTTATCCTGCGACAAACGCTGGACAACACCGGCCACGCTCAGGGCCTGGTTCTGCATGAATCCCTCAAGAATCCGGTTGCTGCGCTGGAGATCCATGACCCCCATGATCAGAATCAGCGCGATGAAAACGGCGCAGACGATTGCGACGGCAATCGGCTGAAGGAAAAACCGGTCTTCCGGCCGGGAACGGTACTGCCAGATCATTTTCTTGTACGGGCTCATAAACCCCTCAGAAAGGTGATATAAACATCTTCAGCATGATAGGTCATAATGGTAAAAAGTCAATGAATTCTTGATCTGTTTCGTCAGTGAAATGGAAGCACGAGCAACCGTTCGGCATCGACAATTCTGTCGATTCGAGAGACATCTCTCGTCTATCTATTAATATGTTGTATTCGTTCAGTTATTATTTTATTTATCCCTGCCGGCCCGACATTTATTGCCAGACTTGCACACAAGTCCCGAGGGGGTGCTCCCCGCGATATCACATAATTTGCCTGTGATACCGGATACTTATTAATCTCTATCCATCAATGGCCCAGAATGTGCAGGTTGAATTGTACAGAAAATGTCCTGCCGTCTAAGCAAACGGGCATGTTTATTCGGCGGTCGAATCCAAAACTTTTGAAGGCGGCAGGCCTTCGTCACTCCTGAATGCGGGGGAGGTCAATGACCTCCCCCGCATTTTTTGGAAAGGCACGCATCGGTCCCGTCCCCCGGAATCATCGTATCAGGATTTCCCCTTATTTCCCCTTGCTTCGCTGCTTCCGCCACACTTCCATTCTTTCCCGGATGATTTTCTCATAGCCGCGCTCTGTCGGGCGATAGTAGGATTGCCCCTTCAAGGCATCCGGCAGATAGTCCTGGGGAACATAGGCGTCCTCAAAATCATGGGCATACAGATAGCCCTTGCCGTAGCCCAGGTCCTTCATGAGCCCGGTGGGGGCGTTGCGGATATGCAGCGGTACAGGCAGCGCGCCGGTACGACCGATGGTTTGCCTGACCTGGCCATAGCCGGTGTAAAGGGCGTTGCTTTTAGGGGCTGTGGCCAAATAAACGGCTGCCTGGGCCAGCACCAGTTCTCCTTCGGGCAGACCGACAAACTGGAAAGCCTGCATCGCCGAGACGGCGACCGTCAGCGCCCTCGGGTCCGCATTTCCCACATCCTCCGAGGCAAAGCGGACCATGCGGCGGGCGATAAAGAGGGGGTCTTCGCCCGCGGCCAGCATCCGGGCCATCCAGTAAAGGGCGGCGTCCGGATCGGAGCCGCGCAGGCTCTTGTGCAGGGCCGAGATCAGGTTATAGTGTTCCTCTCCGCCTTTATCGTAGAGCAGAAATTTTTTCTGAAAGGCTTCCTCGAAAACTCTGCGGGTTATTTTTCTTTCACCATCCTGTCCCGTATCGACCAAGGAGGCCGCTGCTTCCATGGTGTTGAGGGCCGTGCGGGCATCGCCGTCGGCGGACCAGACAATGGCCGACAGGGCTTCCGGCTCAATCTCCAGGTTTAAGGCGCCCAGCCCTCGTTCCTCATCCGCGACAGCCCTTTTCAGGATCAATAAAAGGTCGTCATCGGAAAAGGGTTTCAGGAGCATGACCCGCGAACGGGATAAGAGCGGAGAAATGATTTCAAAGGAGGGGTTCTCGGTGGTGGCGCCGATCAACGTGATCAGGCCGCTTTCCACATGCGGCAGAAAGGCGTCCTGCTGGGCCTTGTTGAAACGATGGATTTCATCGACGAAAAGGAGCGTTTTTTCGCGGCGATCCCGCCACCGGGTCCGGGCATCATCCACAACGGAGCGGATTTCCTTCACCCCCGACAACACTGCGGAAAAGCTCGTGAAATGCGAATGCGTTTCCTGTGCGATCACTCTGGCCAGAGTTGTCTTGCCGGAGCCCGGAGGACCCCAGAAAATCATGGAAAAAAGACGGTCCTCTTCAATGGCGCGACGGAGCAGGGCGCCCTCGCCCATTAAATGCGGCTGTCCCAAATACTCCGCAAGGGTGCGCGGCCGCATCCGGTCCGCCAGCGGCCGGGGATCATCACCGCTTTTCGTTTCCCGCTGATCAAAAAGATCCATGACAAAAGAAACTCTGTTATGCAAAGCCTTCTTTCCCTACGCTTTGCTTTTCTCTCTGGACTTAGCCTGCTCAATCAGATCGATGAGCGTCGTCATTTTGTCCCCCGGTATCTGCCGGGAAAAACGCTCCCATTGTGCCGCCGACATATTTTCCCTGAGATGGGCTTCCACGGGAAAAAATGCCTGCCAGCATTGGATCGACCGATGACAGGGCAGGTCTCCCGCTTCCGTTCGGCAGTAGGAAAAATTCAGCTCATGCCCGAGCCGCGGACACCGGATTTCCAGATGGTCATATGGTTGCATGGCTTTCCTAATTACGGTTTCGGAAATCCTTCGATGGCCTTCAATGCACGCGCAATTTCTTCATCCGGTAACTCATGGGGCGTCAGTTTCCCGGCGAAATAGGCCTCATAGGAAGCCATATCCACCAGACCGTGACCGCTCCAGTTGAACAGGATGACCCTTTCCTTGCCTTCCTCTTTGGCGCGCCGGGCTTCGTCCACCACGGCAGCGATGACATGGTCGGTCTCCGGTGCCGGAATGAACCCCTCGCTCCTGGCCCACCTGACGCCGGCTTCAAACGTCTCAAGCTGGTGATAGGCCCTTGCCTCGATGAGATTCTCGTGGACCAGATGGCTTATAATGGGCGCCATGCCGTGATAGCGCAGACCACCGGCATGGATGGGCGCCGGAACGTAGTCGTGCCCCAGTGTGTACATGGCCAGCAGGGGGGTCTTCTTGGCAAGATCGCCGAAGTCATAGGCAAAGGGGCCCCGGGTCATGGTCGGACAGGACGTCGGCTCGGCGCCGACGATTTTCACATTTTTCCCGTGAATCTTGTCGCACACAAAGGGCATGGAGATGCCGGCAAAGTTGCTGCCGCCGCCGGCGCACCCCATGACCACATCCGGATAAACGCCGATCTTTTTGAGCTGTGCTTGAGCCTCCAAGCCGACGATGGTCTGGTGAAGAATGACATGATTCAACACGCTCCCGAGTGCATAACGCGATTCGTCGCGGGAAACGGCGTCCTCGATCGCCTCGCTGATGGCAATGCCGAGGCTCCCCGGAGAATCCGGATGCTCCGCCAGGACCTGGCGGCCTGCCTCGGTGACAGTGCTGGGGCTCGGGATGCATTCGGCGCCCCAGGTCTGCATCATCATGCGCCGGTAGGGTTTCTGTTCATAACTCACGCGCACCATGAAGACGCGGCATTCCAGGCCAAACATCCGGCAGGCCATCGCCAGGGCGCTCCCCCATTGCCCGGCGCCTGTTTCCGTGGAAATGCGTTTGATCCCGAAGGCCTTGTTGTAATAAGCTTGCGGGATGGCCGTATTGGGTTTGTGCGAACCTGCAGGGCTGTTTCCCTCCATCTTATAGTAGATCTTCACCGGGGCGTCCAGCAGCTTCTCGAAATTCCGCGCCCGATACAACGGCGTGGGGCGCCAGAGCAGGTATTTCTGCAGTACCTCGTCGGGAATATCGATCCAGCGCTCTGTGCTGACTTCCTGCTCGATGAGGTTCATGGGAAAAACGGGCGCCAGATCCTCCGCAGCAATGGGCTTCCCCGTCCCCGGGTGGAGGGGGGGGCTCATCGGCGTCGGCATATCGGCCAGGATGTTGTACCATTGCCGGGGTATCTCGTCATCATTCAATAAGACTTTCATCTGTTCCATAACATCTCCTCCCTTTGTTTGTTCTGTTATTGATTGCCGTCATATATAAACAAAAAAGCCATGGGATTTTCCCAAAAAATAATTTTTACATTTCCATGTTCGACATCAAGCCCTTGTGCCGCCGGTACCAGAGGTTCGGAAAGATATAGTAAAAAAACCGCGAGACCGGTCCGATGAATTCCCGGGTCCGCCGGTCAAACTGGCAGGCCTGAATAATCATCTCCCGGATATCATTCCGGGTGTTTCCCTCGTTGAAAATCTTGTAGGCGCAGTGAAAAAGAGGGCTGTACATGTTCTTTTTTTCCAAATACTTATGGACATTGCGGATGGTATTGGGCCCTTCCGGCGTCCCATCGATCCGTTCCAGCACTTTGAGATTCGTTTCAATAGGGTTTCCCGTCAGCAGCTCATAAAACAGTTTCCCATACCGGTAATTTTTGCTGGCCTCCGACGAGACCGTCACATACATGTCGCCGACCCCGGCCTGAGAGAGAAAAGCCTGAAAACTGCCGCCCAGCAGCCTGGAAAGGGAGCGGATCTCCACACCCGATCGTGCAAAGATCGTTCCCGGGATGGAATCCCCCAGCATCAGCGAATCCGTGAGTCCCTTGATATTGGCGACGATATTCTTCAGCGAGCCGCAGGCCTCCACGCCGACAATGTCAAAATTATAATATACGCTGAGCTCCCGGCGGTTATAGCGGATGAGTTCTTCCCGGAACAGGGCGGATATCTTTTTTTTCCCGGCGACGGTGACGCAGATCGGATTTCCCAGGGCAATATCGACGTCAAAGAAAGGCCCGCCGACGCAGGCGATGTGATACTTGTGCCTGATGCTGTACAAATAGTTGTTGATCAACTGGGACGGCGTGATCAGTTCTTTCGTGATTTCATCGGCAGTGAGCCCTTTGATCGGCGTAATCAGGCAGGTATCTCCCGCCTTTTTCTCCAGCAGCGGCTTCAGATAGTTCAGAAAGTCCGGAAGGCGCGGCATGGTCAGACAAAGCAGGATCAGATCGTGGTCTTCCACCACCCGCTCCAGATTGTTCGTTGCCGTTACATTGGGCGGCAACAGCGGAACACGGTCCATCCCGCCCAGTTTCCTCGCCAGGTCCTGGGTCAGGTGCCGCGGATTGAGGTGTTCCTTGTTGATCTCCCGGCAGACGTCCGCGTCATGATAATAAATGGTCACCCGTTTGTGATCGCGTCCGAACTTATAGGCGAAAGACGTCCCGAGACGGCCGGGACCGATAATGGCGATGCGACTGGTATCCAGTTCTGAGATCATAAGATTAAAGATCTTAAAAATATTACGCGAGCGCCTTGAAAGACGCCCGCTTTGACGCATCTGACTCTATCCGGGAAACCTGCATCCTTGCACCGGTCCCCTGGAATAACAGGATTCGAAAATGTTCAAAGTTCAGGCTGCCCGCATGGATGGAAACCTGAAAATTCAGGGCAGTATAGGAAAGCACGAATCAGGTGTCAAGGAAAAATGAAAAATATCTTAATAATTCATTCACATGGAATTGTTATTTCGTGCTGCAACGATCACTTTCTGTCCAGTCAGAGCAAGAATAAACCGGGTCATCTCCGCCAAGACCCTCTCACGGGCCTGATGATGCGGGACATGGCCGCAGTCCGCGATAATCAGGGGTTCGGCAGATCCGGAAACCCCGTTCACGATGGCTTCGACCTGCGCGGGCGTCCCATATTCGTCGTCCCGTCCCTGGATCACCAGAACCGGGCAACGGACGCCGGGCAGGTATTCCTCGATATTCCAGTCCCGGAAAGCCGGGGAAAGCCAGGTTTCCGACCAGCCCCGGAATGCCGCCTCGGTATTGCTTCCGTGATACCTCAAGAGTCGTTCCGGGAGATCTGTCGAATCGTACTGGTTGACGGCCTCGCGAATCCCCGCCAATGTTGAGTCCTCGACGAAAACGTGGGCAGCCTCCGTGATGATGCCCCGGACCTTCTGCGGCCAAAGGGCCGCGAAGATAAGGGCAATGGAGCCGCCGTCGCTGTGTCCGATCAGGATGGCGTCGTCGATCTGCAACTGCCGCAGGACTTCCGGAAGGCTCTGCAAGGCTTCCTCATGAATATACCGGATGGAGCGGGGGCCGTCCAGCGGATCGGCGTTTCCATAGCCGCCACGCTCATAAACGACGGCGGGCAGATGGGCGGCGAGGCTGACCGCAAACGGAAAATCGCGCCACTGTGCGATACTGCCGAGCCCCTCGTGAAGGAATACCAGCATCGGCCCGGTCGTACCCGTTGAACGCACAGGCGGTTCGATGATTTCAACGGGAAGCCGGTAGCGGCCGTCATGGATGACCAGTCTGCGGCGGTCCGCCTTTTCCGACGCCGCCTGAAACGAACTGTCTTTGCTATTCATTCGTGCCCTTATGGTCTGTAACGGAATAACTATTACAGACCCTTAAGTTCGCTTGACAAAGGGTTGATTTTTCGTTTAAATTGCAGATGCGCATCCAATACGACAAAGTCCGTGAAAAAATCAAGCGCCATATATAAGGGGAGCCGTTCATGCCGCCTTCCGAAGCAAAAGTCAAAGAAGAAGCGTCCTATTATGAAAAGGGGCAAATCAAGGAAAAAAAACATTCCCTGAACGAAAAGCTCCACGGTGACTATACCTCATACTTCGGCAACTCTCAGATCATGGTGCGGCTGAACTTTGTCGACGGCCTGCGCGAAGGAGAAGCCCTATCCTATTACAAGGACGGACAAATCCGGGAAAAAGGCGCCTATAAAAACAACAAATTCGAAGGGGAATATTCAAACTATTATGAAGACGGCCAGCTCAGGGAACGGGAATTCTACCGGGACGGCAAACTGGACGGCGAGTACCTGTTCTATTACCGGAACGGGCAAATCAGGGATAGAGAGTTATACCGGGACGGCAAACTGGACGGCGAGTACGTGTCATTTTTCAAAAACGGTCAAATCAAGGAAAAGGGGGTCTTCCGCAACGACCGGCGCGAAGGCGAATATGTCGCCTGTTACCGCAACGGCCGGATCCGGGAAACAGCAGCCTATGAAAACGGCAAACTCAAAGGCAAATTTCTGTGTTACGATGAATCCGGACAGCCTGTCCGCTTGAAAGATCAGGATAATATCGAAGACTCCTCTGAAATGGAAGACAACGCGGAGGAAAAGAAAAAGAAGATCGACGATCTGCTGACGAGTCTCGGCAACTTTGAAAAAAAGGCAGATTGACGGGACGTTCATTCCATTTCTAAATCAAAGATGATATCGAGGCGGCAAGAAGGAGGCGACGAGGCGTATTGTACATACGTCGAGGAAGCCGACGACGACGCCAACAAAGATAGCGCTTTGATTTAGGAATGGAATCACATCCTGAAGGAGGCCTTATGGTAAAGACCAAAAATATCTTGTTTCTAATATAATCCCTTTCCAGATCAAGGGTGATATCCAGTACATAAAGCCTCGTAAGCAAAAGGATAACCGTCTTGCTTGTGGGGCTTTTTGATTTTTAAGAACTGTATTTTGAAATAGGGTTATAATCAAGTAGCGGATAGGGCAGATCACCCGACAAGACCAGCCTCCCTGAGCCGGTCTTCCGCTATCAAATAATCAGGCGATACTTTAGGGGGTGTCAAAATGACAAAAATATATAGACCACCAGAACCAGATACAGTTGATGAATGGAACGATAACTGGAACCCTGATAAAAGACAGAAACCTGTCCTGCCTGATGACCCGGAAGAAATAATCGCTTCACCAGAATCAGTATTACATCCTCTAAGATCAAAGGAACTTAAACCCGATAGAATGGCTGCTAAGGCTATTTTATTAGAGCGGCTGGCCGAAGAGAATAAAACATCATACGACGAATTTGTTAAATTATACAGGTCGATGGAAGATGGGGCAAAAGTTAGCGATGGCGTTCTGGACAAGAAAAAAATCAACGACATTTATAAGGCAGCCGAAAAGCTCGTAACACTCATCTACACTGAACATCGCAAGATATTATCATACTGGCCTCTGCAATGGATGGAAGATGACAGAATCATACCTGGCCTTTTGAAAAGGTATCGTATATCTGACGTCATGAATTCGATTGATAAATATGTACGGGTACATCCTGTGACCGATATTGAAATGTATAAAGGAAAATACAAATATGCTGCATTTCTGACCGATGAAGAGTTTTATACAGAAATTTCGCAGTTGCTCAGTATATCGCAGCCACTCCTTAAAAAGTATGTCGCAGCACTTCGTGAAGTCGGGGCACTGGTACTAATAGAGAAAAGAGGCCAATACAGTAAACCTGTTTACGCATCGGGCTACTACAGCGATTATCCCAAATACATACGTTTCATGATCCAAAAAAACAAAGAGAAACTGAGAAAGTTTGTTCTGGTTTAACGCAAATAACCATTATATCCGTTGATTATTTCCGTAGACTGGTCTGGTATTGATTTTATTAGGTATTTTATATTACGGAAATAATCAAAACATGGATAATACGTTGATATTATTAAATAAGTGAAAAATCATAAGTAAGTCACTCTTTTTCTTCCCTATTATACAATCCAATACTATAGATAACAGCATCCTTATTTCCTCCTTGACCTATCGGGACTATCGTCCCTCCAGAGGTCAATACAGAAATAAGAATGGAAGAAAATTTCATTTTCTTCCTATGGAAAACCTTCTTCTTCGATAACCTTCTTGAGAATAACATTCTTGATCTTATTTCCCTACGGGTCAGTTATCAGATCAACAATATTATTCCCAACAAGGTTACAGAAGGAGGAAGTTACTGGCGAAGCTATTATCAAGCAAAACCTGATTACCATTCCCCCGATAGGCCCCGGCCCTTCCTTTTACTTCCCCTAATACCGCGTCAGAATCACTTGAGAGCAACTTTTTTTTATCGGGGGCAATCCTTCATCGCGCTCCCGATCGAATCGCGTAGCGGCTGATTTATTCATAGCAGCATGATCCGGTTCGGGTGGACTGACCTTACACCCGAACCGGAAGAAAGTGGGGATTAAAATGAAAACCCCCTTTGGGGGCTGTTAATTTATGAAACCACTTAATGATAGCCCGTCGTCTTCATTTTATCGAAGCATTTACATTAAAAGTTCCTTTTTTCCATATAAACGGTATCATGCAAATGACAGGATGACCCGAAGAGTCCTTCCTGTTATCAGCAAAACGTCACCCTTGAAGAAAATGCTTAATTTCAAACAGAAATAAATGATGTTAATTTTTCAGCGATCATGATAAAAGATAAGCACATTGGCTGTTTTATTTTCACCTACCATTTGTCACTTCTGGGGCAGGTGAATACCATAAGTGCCCTGTATTGCCAATTATTTATATTGATTAAAGTGGCTTTCGTGCCACTAATTCAGTAATTCCAAGTTAGCATTTGGAGGATTATCTATTATGCAACAGAATATTGATCAAGCGTCTACTAATCTAAGTCAGGTTTCTTATGAGAGGAAAGAAGATTTTGAAATAGATAAAGTTGTAACAAGTAAATATGATATGCGAAAAAATAGATCACAGATAAGCATAGATAACCTTGCCGAGGACATACGTCAAAGGGGTCAAATTGAATATGTTCATATTGCTATAATTGAAAACGATTATCACTTATTGGCTGGTTACACGAGATACTTTGCATTAAAACAACTTGGACGCAAAACAATACGTGCAATTTTATATAGGAATTTATCAGAAGAACAAATTCAATCTATTGTAACCGGGACGAATGATTTAAGAGTAGATCCTACTACTTGGGATAGGATATGTAATATTGCCAATTTTTATATCAAGAACCCTGATATTTCGATAAGGAGTATAAGAAAAAACATAAATATTGAAAATGGTGATTCCGGCGAAATCG
>JAUSOK010000105.1 GCA_030656035.1 Syntrophales bacterium | reverse complement strand
GGGATCTGAATGTGACATCGCTCAAATATCTGCATATTGAAGACATGATCGAAGCCATCGGCATGGCAGAAGATCAGCTCTGCCTCTGCTGCTGGCGGGGACGGTAAAGAACACAGACTCCATATACGTCCACAATCATCTGTCAGTAGCAAATGATATGTCCGGTTTGTAGCACGTAAACTGTCCGGTTTGTTATAGTCATCGATGGAGGTGACGGATGAGACGGACAGAGATGCTACAGGAGATCCGGAAGATGCGATTTGAGGAGATATATTTAGGATGGAGCGAGAGTCGTTTGAACCAGGAAGAAGCGGCCTTGATTCTGGGTGTTAGTGATCGGACATTTCGGCGGCAGATTGATCGCTATGAGGAAGACGGCATGGATGGTTTGTTGGACAAGCGATTGTCTCAGGCGTCGGCTCGTCGGGCTCCCGTGGATGAGGTGATGGCGGTTACGGATATTTACAGGAAGCGTCACCTTGGTTGGAATGTGAAGCATTTTCATAGTTGGTATCTGCGGGCTGGCGGCTCTCGCAGTTACACATGGGTGAAGAACACGCTTCAATCGAAGAGTTTGGTATTGAAGTCTGCCAAGCGGGGCGTTCATCGTAAGCGGAGAGAGCGATCCGCCTTGCCCGGCATGATGCTGCATCAGGATGGGAGCAGCCATCAATGGGTTTCGGGAAAGAAGTGGGATTTGATCGTGACGATGGATGATGCGACGAACGAACATTACTCGATGTTTTTTGTTGATGAGGAAGGAACCGAGAGTAGTTTTCAAGGAGTACGGGATGTGATCGTTCGGGGAGGTTTGTTCAGTTCCCTGTACACAGACCGGGGCAGTCACTATTGGTTCACGCCGAAGGAAGGGGGGAAAGTCAGTAAAACGCAACTGACCCAATTTGGCCGCGCCATGAAACACCTGGGGATACAGATGATCCCAGCCTATTCTCCGGAAGCGCGGGGACGTAGCGAGAGGGCCTTCGAAACGCACCAGGACCGTCTTGTCAAGGAACTGGTTTTTCATGGGATCACCGAGATGGATGACGCCAACCGTTATCTGTCCAAAACGTATCTTCCCGCATACAACGCCGAGTTCATGCAGCTGGCCCCTGAAGACGGTTCAGCGTTTGTCCCTTGGATCGGGGGAAATCTCGATGACATCCTCTGCCAACAGGACGAACGGACCGTCGGCGCCGACAACTGTGTTAGCTTCGAGGGAAGGAAGCTTCAAGTCCCCGCAAATCAATATCGCTGCCATTACGTCAGGGTTAAGGTGCGGGTCCATCGCTATGCCAACGGAGAGCTGGCCATTTTCCACGGCCCCAGAAAACTGGCTGATTATGACCAACAAGGAAAACTCAAAGAACTAAAAAAGGCGGCCTGACGGAGTTACCCACAGCCATCTCCCACCTGGCTATGCAAAAGCTGCGGGAGAATGGCTGTGGATAACTCCTTACCCTAAAAACCATTGAGGTTAGCGCACGTCCGCCGCTCATCTCCTGTTCAAAAATCAGGCTTCCCTGAAGAACAGAAAAAGCGGACAATTCATTTGCTACAAAACCGGACATTCTATTTGCTCTTGACA
>JAUSOK010000070.1 GCA_030656035.1 Syntrophales bacterium | reverse complement strand
GCACTGGAACCGGATAAAATCGACAGGAGCCGCTGATGCTGAAATTCACGAGAAGCAAACTTGCGAGCGTATATCGGAAAGACGATGACGTCCTTTCCGTCCACGGCGTGCTGGAAGACGATATCTACGGTATGGAGGTTGACCTGGATCTGGGACTTCCCGATCTGGAGATCCGCTCCATCGCGGGACGCTGGAACCGGATGGAAAATACTGAATGCTTCCGTGCTCTTCCATTCCTTCAGGAAGCGGTGGGCTTGCGGATCGATCAGGACTTTACCCAGAAGCTCCAGAAGGGTGTGGGCCGGAAGGCCTGCAGGCATTTTGCCGACCTGATCATCGAGTGTTGCGACGCGGCCCGGGACGCCGCCCGGCTCATCCTGGAAAAGGATCCGGAAGCGAAAAGGCCCGATATCGAGATCGATGACTATTTTGGAAAGGCCGGCGAGGCCGAAAAATCCGAGTCTCCTGCGTCCGTTTCCATTCAGGAAAAAGAGGGGGAGGCCGTCCGGGCAGCACACCGGGGAATGGTGATCGACCTCCATGTCCATTCCGCCCCGGCTTCCCCGTGCAGTTCCGTTACGGTGGAACAGCTCATCGAGGAGGCCCGCGCAATCGGCCTGGACGGGATCTGCCTGACCGACCATAACCATCGCCGGGATCCGCGGGAAGTGGAAGCCTGGCGGCAAAAGTACGGTTTTCTGATTCTGCGGGGCAATGAAATCACGACGGATCAGGGAGATATTCTGGTGTTGGGTCTGGAAGAGGACATTCAGGGCGTGATCAAGCTCGAGGATCTTCGGGAAAAAGTTCTGAAGGCGCAGGGCTTCATGATTGCGGCTCATCCCTTCCGGGGTTTCCTGACTTTCGGAATCGGCTATCTCGGCCTGACGCCGAAAAAAGCAAGCATGCGGCCGGTCTTTCGGGAAGTGGACGCCGTGGAGGTCATGAACAGCCGCGTCTCCGAGAATGAAAACAACTTTGCGGCCCAGGTGGCGGAAATTCTCGGGCTGCCCGTGATCGGCGGGAGCGATGCCCACAAACCCGGAGAAGTGGGACGTTATGCCACACGCTTCGCCGATCCCGTTCGCAATGAACGGGATCTCATTGAGGTCTTGAAAAAAGGCCGTTTTTCGCCCGTCGCTTTTAGAGAGCAATGAATGCTTTCCGGGCTATAAAGTCACAGGGAGGGATCGACATGACCATACCACTGGACTGGGAGAAGATCGTACGCAGGATGGAGCGGTTGCTGAGGCTCAAGTCATTTCCCGTGGCCTTCAAGATGTTCGAGGACAAAGCGGACCTCGGCGCCATTCCCTTTCTTCGCCGCCTAAACAAGAAAGTCACCCTCTGCCAGTTGATCACACTGGCCAGGAGTTTTGACTGGACGGTGGGCGCCGAGCTGGACGACTTTCTGGGCCCCACCTGCCCCTCCATTATCGGTCTGACGGAGGTCCCGGAGATAAACCGGGACGGAACCTTCCGCAGCATCGTCTGGGTCAAAACCCGTGCGGATGCCCAACGGTACGAGGCCGCCATCCCGCGCCTTCCTTTGGGGAAATACCAGGCCGTGGCTCTGGCCCCGCTGGTTTACAAACCCTTTGAGCCGGACATTATCCTGATTTACGCCAATCCGGCCCAGATAATGCTTTTGATCAATGCGCTCCAATTCGAAGATTACGAGGTGATGCAGTTTCACTGCGTGGGCGAATCTTCCTGTTCAGACGCGATTGCCCGCTGCTACCTGACGGGAAAACCTTCCCTGACGATCCCCTGCTATGGAGAACGGCGCTACGGCCACGCCCAGGATGAAGACCTCGTGATGGCCTTGCCGCCGGGCTATATGGAAAAGGCCCTGAGGGGCCTGGAGACGCTCTACCGCAGGGGGATTCGATACCCCATCAGTTTTGCCGGAGCGGAGCAGGACCTCACTGCGGCCTTTCCCGGGTCCTACGGCGGTCTGGGTCAGCTCGAAATGATCCGGGGAAAGGATAACCGCTTCCTGTTAGGCGTGACCGGAGGGATCGCCACCGGAAAGACCACTGTTGTTAAGATGCTCAAGGAGAAGGGAGCGCCGGTGATCGATTTCGATCTATTGGCCAGGCGCGTGGTGGAACCGGATAAACCGGCCTGGAAGAATATTGTGACCTATTTCGGCCACCAGATCCTACAGGAAGACCGGACGCTGGATCGGAAAAAGCTGGCGGACATCGCTTTCAAGGACATGGAGAAACGCAAAAAGATCGAGGGGTTCACGCATCCCGAGATTTTCGTTGAGTTTATCCGGGAACTGACTGAAATCACGGCCCGCACGCCCGAAGCCATCATTCTGGTGGACATCCCCCTCCTGATCGAGTTGAATCTCCAGTACCTGTTTCACAAGCTCCTGGTCGTTTACACGCCGGAAGAACAGCAGATCCAGCGCCTGATGGAGCGCGACGGGATCAGCCGGGATGAGGTGGCCGGCCGTCTGAAGTCTCAGCTCCCCATCGAAGAGAAGGT